>NZ_JAHRFC010000017.1:40274-53610 GCF_020883015.1 Microcoleus sp. CAWBG640 | reverse complement strand
TGAGAAATCTGGTTTTTACCTGAGTCTAGATCCCCCTAAATCCCCCTTAAGAAGGGGGACGAAAGATCGGACTCTTGTCCCCCCCTTCTTAAGGGGGGCTAGGGGGGATCTAGGCTTAATAGTCAAAAAGCAGTCTCTGACTGGGTTTGACGTTAAGTTGACACCAATGGGCAGTGCCGTGTCCCTACAGTATGATTTTGGGTAGGGACACTCCAAAAGCAGTCTCCTGATTTCGGCTAATAATTCCGATGCTACCGGATTTGATATGACTCACAGTTCAACTTTCTCGATCGAAAAAACGCCACTGCTGTTAATTGTAGAAGACAGCAACGAAGACTTTGAGGCACTACAACGATTTTTGCAGCGATCGCCCAAGGTCATTCCCATCCAGCGGTGCATCAATGGCGAGCAGGCATTGGCGTTTCTTTATCGAACTGGTAGCTATGTCGATCGTGAAAGTGCGCCCCGTCCCGGTTTGATTGTGCTCGATCTAAATCTGCCCGGCACCGATGGACGGGAAGTATTGCGCCGGATCAAACAAGATAAGAGCCTGAAAACCATTCCGGTCGTAGTCTTTACAACTTCCAACAACCCAAAAGATATCGAAGACTGCTACCAATACGGTGTCAACAGCTACATGATTAAACCTATCAACTTTGCTCAACTAAAACGAGATGTGCAACTGCTCGTAGATTACTGGTTTGAAGTGACAACACTGCCCGATCGCCTAGAGTAATTCCTTAGAAATAATTAATAGTAATCATGGGTCAACTCTCGCGCACTATTTTAATTGTGGATGATTCTCCTGAAGACCGGGAACTTTATCGTCGCTATCTGCTGCGCGATCGAGATTACTCCTACACAATTCTAGAAGCAGGTCTGGGGCGCATCGGGCTAGAGTTGTGGCAGCAACATCAACCGGATGCCCTATTGCTGGATTACCGATTACCCGACCTGGATGGACTGGAATTTCTGGTCGAACTGCAATCCTTGACGCAGCAGCCCTACTTACCAGTGATTGTGGTGACGGGGCAAGGCAATGAGGCGATCGCGGTGCAAGCGATGAAATCGGGGGCACAAGATTATTTGGTCAAGGAGCAGATTACGACCGCGGGGCTGCATCGGGCAGTGAATGGGGCGATCGCTACAGTGCAGCTTCACACTCAACTGCAACAGTCCCACGAACGAGAGCGCTTAATCTCCCAGATTACCCGGAAGATAAATCAAACTCTGGATCTGGAGGAAATTCTGCAAACGACAGTGACGGAGGTGCAACAATTTCTGCACACCGATCGCGTTCTGTTTTTTCGGCTACAGCCAGATGGCAACGGAACGGTGGTGGCAGAATCAGTGGGGTCAGAGTGGCGATCGCTGCTCTCCTCCACGATCTACGATCCCTGCCTCGCTGAGAACGACCTCAGATTCAGCCGATCGCCATCAATCACCTACGATCCCACCTTTGCCGAAGATTATGTCAAACTCTATCGTCAGGGTCAGGTAACGGCGATCAATGATATTCAGGATGGCAGCATCGATCCTTGCCACGTTGAATTGTTGACTCAGTTTCAAGTCAAAGCCAATCTGGTCGTGCCCATTCTGCACGGCGATCGGTTTTGGGGCTTGCTGATTGCCCATCACTGTGCAGCACCGCGATCGTGGCAGCCCCTAGAAATTGACCTGCTCAAAGAACTGGCAACTGGGGTGAGCATCGCCCTGCGGCAAGCGGAACTTTACCAGCAGGCACAGGATGAATTGGTTGAACGCCAACGGGTAGAAGTGGAGCTACGAGAGAGCACAGAACAGCTACATTTGGCATTGCAAGCCTCGCGCATGGGAAGGTGGAACTGGAACCTCCAGACCGGAAAAATTATCTGGTCGGAGAACCTGGAAGCCTTATTTGGAATGCAACCAGGAGAGTTTGATGGCTCCTATGAGATGTTTGTCGCGAGGCTGCACCCGGACGATCGCGATCGTGTTTTGGCAAACATCGATCATGCGATCGCCACCGGAGAAGATTATGAGATTGAATTTCGGGTGGTATATCCTAACGGCACTATTCGCTGGGCACTCACTCAGGGAAAAGTGTTTTATGACGAGAACGGACAGCCGATGCGGATGGCGGGCCTCGATCTCGATATCACCGAACGCAAACGGATCGCCGAAGTGCTGCAAGAGAGTGAAGAACGCTTCCGTCAGTTGGCCGAAAATATTGATGCGGTGTTCTGGATCAAAGAAATGCCCGAAGACCGAGTGTGCTATGTCAGTCCTGCCTATGAACGTTTGTGGGGGCAGAACCCGCAGGAATTATATGACGATCGACAAGTCTGGATCAATTATATTCATCCAGACGATCGGGAATGGACTGCCAGAGCGTTTCAGGAAAAAGCAGCCACAGGTCAATTTGATGAAGAATACCGTCTGATCTTGGCCGATGGCAGTATTCGTTGGGTACACGATCGCTGCTTTCCGCTCCGAGACGGGGCAGGAGAAATTTATCGGTTTGCCGGGATTGCCGAAGATATCACCGATCGTAAACAAGCCCAAGAAGCGTTGCGACAGAGTGAAGAATTTAAGAATCGGATGTTGGATAGCAGTCCAGACTGCATCAAGGTACTAAACCTGGATGGGCAGATCCTTTATATCAATACGGGTGGACTGTGTTTGCTGGAAATTGATGACATTGCTCCTTACCTGAATACCGAATGGCTCTGCTTTTGGGATGGCGACTATCGGCAACAGGCAGAGCAAGCATTTGCCGCCGCCGCATCAGGCGAAGTCTACCTCTTTCGGGGCTACTGCCCAACCGCAAAAGGCACGCCGAAATGGTGGGAAGTGATCGTTAGCCCAATTTTGGATGCCTCTGGGCTGGTGGAACGAGTGCTGGTGATTTCACGGGATATCACCGATCGCAAGCAGGCTGAAATCGAACGCGATCGCCTGTTTGAACAGGAGCAAGCGGCAAGAGCAGAAGCCGAACGAGCCAATCGGATCAAAGATGAGTTTCTAACCGTTCTCTCCCACGAGTTGCGATCGCCCTTGAGTCCAATTTTGGGTTGGGCAAAACTGCTGCAAACTCGCAACTTCGATCCTGCTAAAACGGCCCAAGCACTGGCAACGATTGAACGTAATGCCAAACTGCAAGTCAAACTGATTGATGACTTACTCGACATTGCCAAAGTTTTGCGCGGCAAACTCAGCATAGATACCGCACCCGTCAATCTGATATTTATCATTGAATCGGCGATCGACACAGTGAGAGCAGCAGCCGTCGCCAAATCAATCCTGATTCATCCGGTACTCCCCAAAATTGGGCTAGTGTCTGGCGATGCAACTCGACTCCAGCAAGTGGTTTGGAACCTGCTGTCTAACGCGATCAAATTTACCCCCAATCATGGACAGGTAGACATTCGGCTGGAGCAAATCGACAACCAGGCACGGATTACAATCAGCGACGCGGGTAAAGGCATCAACCCCGACTTTCTACCGTATATCTTTGAGTCATTTCGCCAAGAAGATGCTTCCACCACTCGTAAGTATGGCGGGCTAGGGTTGGGGTTAACGATCGTCCGTCAGTTAGTGGAAGCGCACGGTGGCACGATCGTCGCAGACAGCCCCGGTAAAGGGTTGGGAGCCACATTTACAGTGCAGTTACCCTTACTGAATATTGAGCCAGAAAACAACCAGACAGGGGATTTGCCACCACAAATCTTCGATCTCACAGGAATTCGAGTCCTTGCAGTCGATGATGAACTTGATACCCGCGAGCTATTAACCGCATTGCTGACCCAATATGGAGCAGAAGTGCTGACAGTTGCCTCTGTGGCAGAAGTGCTGACAAGCCTGAAATCCTTTCAACCCAACGTGCTCGTCAGCGATATTGGAATGCCCGAAGTCGATGGCTATACCCTGATCCAACAGATCCGCGCTCTACCACCCGAACAAGGGGGACAGATTCCGGCGATCGCCTTGACAGCCTATGCCACAAAAGGCGATCGCCAGCGTGCGATCGCCAGTGGCTATCAACAGCACCTGATCAAACCCCTGGAACCTGAACTGTTAGCTGAAGCTATAGTTGCCCTCACGTAGGGGCGGTGCCAAGAGTGCCCGCCCTCACAGGCGCCGCACAGCACTGTGCATTGGTGTCAACTTAAGGTACAACTCATAGTCCGGCAGGGGTTGAAACCCCTGCCTCAAAGCGAAAGTCCTCTCAAAGAGGACTAATATCAATTCCGGTAGCATCGGAATTATTATTAACCGAAATTAGGAGACGGCTTGGCCTTAGTCCCTACAAGATTATTTTGGGTAGGGAAACGGCACTGCCGTCTCCTCTATATTATTCCGGTGCAACCGGAATTGATCTAATGAGTTCTTCAGTCCTCTTTGAGAGGACTTTAGCTATTAGACAGGGGTTTCAACCCCTGTCGGACTGCCGGGTGAGCGAGAGAATTTGGCGGACTGACAGCTTAAGTTGACACGAATAAGGGCACGGTGCCGCCTCCTCTATATCATTCCGGCGCCTCACAAACATGAAATCTGCTAGATCAAAAAAAAAGGGGCAAAAGCCAGAAGCCCGCCCCACACTCAATTATGCTGCCACTATTAGCCCAACAGCGCTTGAGCCTTAGCTACTACATTCTCAACGGTGTAGCCAAACTTTTCTAACACAACGGGGCCTGGTGCAGAAGCGCCGAAGGTGTCGATGCTGACGCTATCGCCTTCACCACCCACATAACGTCCCCAGCCGAAGCTACAACCAGCTTCCACAGCCAAGCGTTTTGTAACAGCTTTTGGCAGTACGGATTCGCGGTAAGCTGCATCTTGTGCATCAAACAATTCCCAGCAAGGCATCGAAACTACCCGCACTTTATTGCCGGCGGCGCGCAATTTTTCGGCCGCATCAACGCAGAGGTATGTTTCGCCACCGGTGCCGATTAAAATGATGTCGGGAGTGCCACCGTCGTCAGACAAAATGTAAGCGCCTTTGGCTGTTCCTTCCATCGAACTTCCGGCCAAGTTAGGCAAGTTTTGACGAGACAGAGCCATCAATGTTGGGATTTTCCGGTTTTCAATGGCTACTTTGTAAGCGCCGGATGTTTCATTTCCATCAGCAGGGCGGATCACATACAAATCAGGAATGACGCGCAAAGAAGCGATGGTTTCTACTGGTTGGTGAGTCGGACCATCTTCGCCCAAGGCTACGGAGTCGTGAGTCATTACATAAATGACACCAGCTTCTGAAAGTGCAGACAGGCGAATTGCGCCGCGCATATAGTCAGCAAACACCAAGAAAGTAGCGCAGTAAGGAATCAAACCGCCGTGGAGGAGCATCCCATTTGCGATCGCCCCCATGCCATGTTCCCGCACACCAAACCGGAGGTTACGTCCTTCGTACTGACCTTTTTGGAAGTCTTTTTCACCCTTGAGCAAAGTCATGTTAGAAGAAGCCAAATCAGCGGAACCGCCGATCAATTCAGGTAACACAGCAGCCAAAGCATTCAAACATTTTCCTGAATGATTCCGGCTCGAATCTGCCTTATCTTCTGGGCTGTAGGTAGGCAAAACTTTGTCCCAACCTTCGGGAAGTTTGCCAGCAACCGTGCGCTCGTATTCTGCTGCTTCTGCGGGATATGCTGCTTTGTAAGCATCAAAAGCTTGCTGCCATTCTTGCTCAGATTGAGCACCGCGATCGCACGCTTTGCGGAAGTGAGCCAAAGCATCATCAGGAATTACAAACGGCTCATATTCCCATTTCAAGAAATCGCGAGTTGCTTGCACTTCAGCGCCACCCAAAGCAGCACCGTGAGCACTATAACTATTGCGCTTGTTGGGAGAACCGTAACCAATAATTGTGCGGACTTTAATCATGGACGGTTTGTCCGTGACTTTCTTAGCTTCTTCGATAGCTTTGTGAACTGCTTCGAGGCTAGTATCTTGGTCTAGAGCGTCATTGTCTACAGTAATGACGTGCCAGTTGTAGGCTTCAAAGCGCTTGCCGACATCTTCAGTAAAGGCTAAGTTTGTGTCACCTTCGATCGAGATGTGATTGTCATCATAGAGAGCAATTAATTTGCCTAGTCCGAGGTGTCCGGCCAAAGAACAAGCTTCGCCAGAAATGCCTTCCATGTGGCAACCATCACCCATAATCACGTAGGTGTAGTGGTCAACAATTGTGTTGTCGGGCTTATTAAATTTTGCAGCGAGGTGAGCTTCTGCCATTGCCAAACCGACGGCGTTAGCAATGCCTTGTCCGAGAGGGCCTGTGGTAACTTCTATGCCTTCTGTGACGAAGTTTTCGGGGTGTCCAGGAGTTTTGGACTCCCACTGACGAAATTGCTTGATGTCGTCGAGGCTGACGCTATCGTAGCCGGTCAAGTGCATGAGGGCGTACTGTAGCATACAGCCGTGGCCGGCGGAGAGGACGAAGCGATCGCGATTGAACCACTTGGGGTTTTTGGGGTTGAACCGCATAAACCGATCCCACAGCACAAAGGCCATAGGGGCAGCGCCCATCGGCAGTCCTGGATGGCCTGATTTTGCTTTTTCTACCGCATCGATGGCGAGAAAGCGGATAGAGTTGATGCAGAGTTCTTCGAGTGGTTGGGTTGCAACAGCCATAATTCTGATTTTTATATGTAAGGGAGTGTGTGTGGTCGATTCTGGCAGAGGTGCGATGAGTCGAGTTCGATCGACGATCGTTTCTACTGTTCAGATTCTATAGAACTGCCGTGAGGCTGCACTACAGATCATCTCACCACTTGGACTCGATATACAACTTAATTTTTTAATATTTCGTGGCCTTTGTGCAGTTAGTAATAATTGGCGATCGGAGGTATTTCTGGGGTGAGTTGGCAGTTGACAATTGGCAGTTGACAGTTGACAGTTGTCAGTCAAGGTAGGCTGGACGATCGCGAGAGTATCTTGATTTAACTGGTTTAACTGGTTCCCAGGCAGAGCCTGGGAATCCATGTCTAGAGGCTCTGCCTCGCCAGCTTTGATAAAATAGGAGGCAGAGCCTCAGGATCTGCGTTACCAGGCAGAGCCTGGTAACGAGTACAGAGCCTGGTAACGAGTAGTTATTTTCCTTCTTTCTTTTTCCTTCTTTCTTTTTCCTTCTTTCTTCTTCCTTCTTCCTTCTGCTATATTTGCAATTTTACTCAGGCAATACCTAATGACTCTCAGTGAAGCCGAAGTCCGCAGTCAAAAAGTAGACGAACTGCGATCGCAAGGCATAGAACCGTATCCCAGTCAATCCTACGCGCGATCGCACACAGCCAAGCAAGTTCGCGAAATATTTAGTCAGCCGGGAAAAGAACTCCAAAACGGAGAAAATGACCCCGAAGAAATTTCTCTGCGAGTAGGCGGCCGCATCATTTCCAAACGGGACAGCGGCAGCATTTGCTTCATCGATTTAAAAGACGCCACAGACAAAATCCAACTCAAAATCGAGAAAAAAATAGTCACCGGCGAAGTCGGTTTAAGCTTCAAGCAAATTAAAACTTTGCTGGATGTCGGCGATTTTGTCGGTGTCGAAGGCATCGGCTGTCGCACTCAGAAGGGAGAACTTTCGATTTCAGTGCGGGAATTCACGCTGTTATCAAAAGCTACCATTCAATTTCCTGATGCTTATTATGGAGTTAACGATCCCGAAGTTTGTCGCCGTCACCGCGAAATGGATTTGGCAAGCAACCAAGACGCTTTCAACCGTTTCATGCTACGCAGTCGCATCGTCCAAAACATCCGTTCCTATCTCTGGAAAGCCGATTTTCATGAAATAGAAACACCAACACTGCAAGCTATTTACGGCGGCGCTGCTGCTAAGCCATTCATCACTCACCACAATGCTTTAGATGTTGATTTGTATTTGCGAGTTGCTCCTGAACTGTTCTTAAAAAGAGCAATTTGTGGCGGTTTTGAGCGAGTATTTGAACTTGGCAAAGCCTTTAGAAATGAGGGTATTGATAGCACCCACAATCCTGAGTTTACATCGGTGGAAGCTTACCAATCTTACGCAGATTACTTCGACATTTTAGCAGTTGTCGAAGATGTCATGTGTTGTGCTGCTCAGGCTGTACTTGGGGATGTCAAGGAAGTTGACAATCAGGGGCAGATGATTAGTTTAGAGCGCAAGTTCGACTATAGCGAAAAATATCCCAGTTTTACCGGCCAACACTGGGAAGTGAAAACCATGGTGGAAGCTGTCAGAGACGAGTTTGGGTTGGATTTTGATAGCTTGGATCTCGAAAGTGCGATCGCCTCTGCAACTAAACTAGAATTACACCTTTCTAAATTAGAACAACAGAGTTTAGGCTACGTGCTGTACGCCGTGTTTGACAAATTAGTAGTCCCCAAACTAATTCAGCCAACTTTCATCATTGACTTTCCTGTAGAAGTCAGTCCCCTCGCCAAAGGACACCGCAGCAAACCTGGATTTGTCGAACGTTTCGAGTTATTTATCAACGGGATGGAATACTCGAACGGCTTCTCGGAATTGAACGATCCGAAAGAGCAAAGAAAGCGGTTTGAGGAACAATTAGCGCAGAAAGATGCAGGGGATGACGAAGCACATCCAATGGATGAAGATTTTATCCAAGCCTTATCTTTGGGAATGCCAAATTGTGCCGGAATGGGCATCGGTGTGGATAGATTGGTGATGCTTTTGACTAATACTCAAAGCATCCGAGATGCGGTGATGTTCCCGACAATGCGGCCTGTTAAAGATTCCTAACATCTTGTAGGGGCGGGTTTTACCAACAATATCTAACTCAAACAAACAATCTCTATAAACCCGCCCCCACCCACAAATAACCTACATCAATTGATTTATCTTTGGGTGTGGGCGGGTTTATTTAAATTATCAATTATTGGCTGATATTTTTGGTGAAACCCGCCCCTTGTATCTTAAAAGAGTGAGTCAGTCGATCGCCACGTCATTGATTCAATCATACCGACAATCAGGCGATCGAGCCGACAATCAGGCGATCGAGCCGACAATCAGTCGATCAAGCCGACAAACAGGCGATCAAGCCGACAAACAGGCGATCGAGCCGACAATCAGGCGATCGAGCCGACAATCAGGCGATCGAGCCGACAAACAGTTGATCGTACCGACCATCAGTCGATCGTACCGACCATCAGTCGATCGTACCGACCATCAGTCGATCGTACCGACCATCAGTCGATCGCACCGACTTTCAGGCGATCGAACCTTGTTCTTGGTAAATCTAAAGAAACTAGAAAAGTTTCTGACTCTGATGCAAGTTTCAGTAGAAAGTGTTGTTCAAGGACATCAGAAATTGGTGAAGTTGGCCCGCCCCTTAGACTAAACAAGTCTGTTGCGTAGATAAGCTCCCATTACTGATGACAGGCTCACACTAAACTGGACAGTATCTACAACCCTGAATTTAACAGATTTGATTTCACCGCATAAACGAACCGACAACACCGTTCATATCCTCAGCCAAAGGATTTCCCATAGCCTTAAACTTCCACTCGCTACCTTCTCGATAAACTTCTCCCATTAACATATTTAATTTCCCCTCATAGGAAGGGTCATTTGACAAACGATAGCGAGCGATTTCTTTCCCAGTCGCATCCAAGGCTCTCACAAAAGCATTTTCTATCATGCCAAAATGCTGTTTTCTATCCTTAGCATCATAAATATTCACTCCCAAAACTATTTTGTGATATTGTGGGGGTAAAGCATTCAATTTGACAAATATTTGTTCGTCGTCCCCATCTCCTGCCCCGGTGAGATTGTCGCCGGAGTGAACAACTGTTTTATCCTTTGATTCCAAATGACCGTAATAGATTACATCGTCTTTGTAGTTCTTTAATTTACCGTTCTCTCCTAATAAAAGAGCGTAGGAATCTAAGTCGAAATTCGCCCCGCTGCTTCTACCGAAAAGACCTTTGCTAGCTTTCGACACATCCCATCCCAAAGCCATTGTCAGCCTGGATAAGTCGTATTCGCTTTTGCTGAGAATGATTGATTGTCCTTTGGTCAAATTGATAGCCATAGTTTTGTGATTTGGTTAAGGTAAAAGTCAAGTTTCAAGATTGTCAAGCAGGAGATTTGATTAGCCTTTGAGGGCTAACTATAGAGTAAGAGATTTTTGAGTCGTGCTGATTTTACCCAATTGGGATATTCTGTTGTCAGCAAATCGTATAATTCCTCGTCGGCAATACTTTCGGGGTCTTCTACACTGAAGAAATCTGCATTGTCCAGGTGGCGATCGCCCATTTCATCAAGTTGCTCTAAAAAGCTAAAATCGCTGGCTGTAGCCCTAGAAAACCAGCCGCCCACACCCTTACGTTTGACATCTTTTTGCGATTTGCCGATCGCCATAAACTGCCAAAATAGAGGCTCATAAGACGACCATTGTAGCTGTTGTTTGGTTGCAGACTCATCGGTAGTAGCTCCATCAGTGACAAACATCACATACACAGGTTTATCGGCGCTAATAGGTGCGTAGCGACTACCATCGCGAGAGTCGGGAAAATAGAAATTTCTGATTTCCTGCATCACTCTACCATAATAAGTACCTCCTTCTAAAGGGTATCGCTTCAGTATATGATGGATGAAGTTGGGAAAATTTTCGATCGTCATTTCCCCCGCATAGTAAGAGTTGATGCCAAACAAAAATATATCGATCGCTGCGTTGTCATCAAACCGACATCCCAAAGCCAAAATTTTCTCAGCCAAACGCTGAATTTTTCCCGCACTGTACAGCGCAGACATAGAGACAGAAATATCCAAGCACAGCGCTACCTTAGCATCATGATTGGTGAGATTTGCTTTCTGAAGGGAGATATCGGCCTTCTTAACTAGATTGAAAATGTGCGGCGCTTTTTCCTCCAGTTTTTTTTCTAAGTCTATCGCTTTCTGACTTTTGTTACTAACTTTGGGAGTTGCTAATTCAGTTATTGCTAATTCAGGTATTTTTAATTCTGGAATCTCTACTTCGGAAATTTTTAATTGAGTAGCTGCTAATTCATTTATTGCTAAGTCGGGGATATCAACATCTGAATTGTTTAGGTTAGTTTCTGGTTGATTATCTTCCTGTTTAATCTCAACATAATATTTATCTACAAAACTTTTCAAGCCAGCATTGTATCCTTGTCCAACAGCCTGAAACCTCCACTTTCCGTTTTTTTTATATAACCTGCCAAACTCGACTGCTGTCTCTCCTGAAAAATGCTCTTGGAGATTGTAGCAAGCAAGTTCGCTATGGGTTTCGGAATTGTCAAGTCTAATAAAAGCATTGTGGATTTGGCTAAAGTTTTGATTTTTTGCCTGTGCTTCGTGAATGGTGACGACAAAAATAATTTCCTGAATTTCTGGACTTATTTTATGCAAATCTACATTTATCGTCTCTTTGTCTCCGGGGTTTTTCCCGGTTTGGTGATTTCCTAAGTGGTGTACAGAGTCATCGAGGGAACGCAGATTATTGTAAAATACAAAATATCTTTCATGGGGAATTTTGCCCTCTGCGCCCAACATGAATACAGAAGCATCTATATCAAAGTTGTCTTTAGTTTCATTGATTTGCCAGCCGAGGGCAAAGGATACTTTTTGTAAATTAGGATTGGCGGGGAAAAGATCAAATCTTTCGCCCTTACTTAATTGAATTCCCATTAACTTTATCCTGTAATTAGTAGCATCTAGAACCAAGGGAAATATTCATGATTTTTCCGAAATTTCCCTTGATTTATTTAGCTGGATGCGATCGCCCTTTTATCCGGCATACTTGTCTACAAAGCTCTGCAAACCTGAATTGTAGCCTTGTCCGACAGCCTGGAACCTCCACTCGCCATCTTTCTTGTAAAGTCTGCCAAATTCCACCGCAGTCTCCCTAGAAAAATCCTCATCTAAATCGTACTTAGTGACTTCTGTGTTAGTAGTAGTGTCGTAAATTCTGATAAAAGCATTCCGCACTTGGCCGAAGTTTTGCCTCCTCGATTCCGCTTCGTGGATGGTGACAACAAACACAATTTCTAGCACCGCCGGATCGACTTTGGTTAAATCGACTGTCACTGTTTCATCATCGCCAAATCCTTCTCCGGTTCTGCTATCTCCCAGATGAACTACAGAAGTGTCTGGGGACTCTTTGTTATTGTAAAAAACAAAGTATTTTTCGCTGGGGATTTTAGCATTAGCACCTAACATAAACACGGAAGCATCTAAATCAAATGCTGCGCCGGTGTCTGTAGCGTTGGTATCCCATCCCAAACCGATACCGGCACTTTTTAGTCCCGGTGCTTCTTTAGATAGATTGATTCTCCCGCCTTTTTCTAAGTTGATAGACATTTGCTCTCCTATTGACAATATCACTGCGGTTACTATAGGAATCCTAAATCATTTGTGAATTTCTTACTCCCTCCCCTGATTCAAGGGGAGGGTTGGGGTGGGGTAAAAATATTTACGACTCCTGCAAGGATTGCTATACTAGCAATTATATCAAGTGTTATGGTAAGTTGACAAGTTGCTTTTGGTACTCATCTTCACTCATCAGTTCTTTGGTGCTTTCCACCCTGTCTAAAAACACGATGCCATCTAAATGGTCGTGTTCGTGCTGAAAAATCCTAGCCACAAAATCTGTCAATTCTTGTTGATGGAGTTTGCCATCTCTACTGGTGTATTCGATTTCTATCGATCGACTTCTCGGCACTAATCCCCGTATCCCCGGAATGCTCAAACAGCCTTCCCAGTCTTTGACTGTCTCTGTTGAACTCGCCATAATTCGAGGGTTAATCATGGCTGTGGGTTCCATGGTTGGTGCTTGGGGATACCGCAGATTGGGACGGGAGGCGACGACGAACAGCCGATCGCCCCTAGCGACTTGAGGGGCTGCAATCCCCACCCCGTGGGCGTGTTTTACTGTAGAGATTAAGTTGTCAATCAAATGTTGAATGCGCTCGTCCTGAATATTCTCCACAAATTGCGATCGGCGACGCAATACAGGATTTCCTAATTGCGATATTTGTAATATTTCTGGCATTGGTAATTGGTAATTGGTAATTCGTAATTCGTAATTCTGACTAATTACTAATGACTACTGACTAATGACTAATGACTACTGACTACTGACTAATGACTACTGACTACTGACTAATGATTATCGAACTTTTTGCACGGGGAGACTGCCTGGTTTCACACTCAATTTGAGTATTTGGCCATTGCGATTAATCTCCATTTGCAAAATGCCACCCACCCTAGCATTTTGTACGAATTCCTGAACAGCTTCCGACTGAATAATCGGCTGATTGTTAATCTTTTGAATCACATCCCCAGCCCGCAAACCAGATGCAGCGGCGGGAGAAGCAGGCACCACACTAA
>NZ_JAHRFC010000017.1:20932-40174 GCF_020883015.1 Microcoleus sp. CAWBG640 | reverse complement strand
ACCCTAGCATTTTGTACGAATTCCTGAACAGCTTCCGACTGAATAATCGGCTGATTGTTAATCTTTTGAATCACATCCCCAGCCCGCAAACCAGATGCAGCGGCGGGAGAAGCAGGCACCACACTAATAATAGCCACACCCCGATCGACTGTAACTCGAAGGCTGCTGTTACCGTTTTTATTAATTTGCTCCTTCACTTCAGGAGTTAGCGTCGCCATTTCAATGCCCAAATAAGCGTGTTCGACTTTGCCCGTCGCAATCAATTCCTTCGCAACTTCTTGAGCCGCCTTAATGGGAATTGCAAACCCCAATCCTTGAGCACCTTGAATAATTGCTGTATTCATGCCGATCACTTCCCCGGCAGAATTCAGCAGTGGGCCACCGGAATTCCCCGGATTAATCGCAGCGTCTGTTTGAATAAAACCGATCCGCTTGTCAGGTACGCCCACCTCGGTACTCGATCGCCCCGTAGCGCTAATAATCCCCGCTGTCACTGAATTGTCCAAACCCAAAGGATTACCGATCGCGATCGCCCATTCCCCAGACAGCAGTTTATCAGAATCGCCCATCGTCACCACAGGCACCTGATTCGCCTCAATCTTCACCACCGCCACATCCGTCACCCCATCAGCCCCCAACACGCGCCCCTGAAAACTGCGGCCGTCCCTGAGAGTTACAGTTACTGTATCAGCGCCGTCTACAACGTGAGCGTTAGTGAGAATCACGCCATCAGAACCGATGACAAAACCCGAACCAGTACCCCGTTCCACCCCACCACGGCCCCCTGAATTCGGATCTAAGCCAAAAAAATCCTCCGGCGATATCCCTCGATTTCCCGGTTTCACCTTGCGGGAAGCATCGATCCGCACCACTGTCGGGCCAACTTTTTGCACCGCAGCCACAATAAAATTGGCATTAGCGGGATTCCCCGACAGGGAATTCGGCGGCAAGACTTTGCCCGCTTGAGGCTTAGTATTCAGAGGGAGTTGTAATTTCGGTTCCAGCGTCCTTGGTGGTGCGCCAGAATTTGCAGGTAATCGGGAAGCCGTCAGACGATCGCCCAACATGGCGGCCCCAGCTCCCGTCACCAGCAGTAATATGTAGATTGTCGGTTGCTTCCAAAATTTGCCAGTAGAACTCTTCATCGCGACGTTTTTAGGGTTTTTTGCCAAATCAAAATATTTGCAGAGCTGATTCCCGATAGCTGTGAGCCTCCTGGTGGCCACAGAATTTTACAGAATTTTGGGGCGATCGGCAGACTCCATTAACTATACCGCCGGGAAGTCCCGTTCTATAATTGTACTCAATTTAGCGGTGGGATGAGAGATGCAAGCAAGCAACCCTACTACCCCAGAAGGTAAGATTTATGATGTCGATCTATTATTCAAGCATTTTGCAATCCTCCGGCGACAGACAATGTTGATCGATCGATCAACCTCCCAAATCGCCAATTCGATTAAACTGAGTTTTCCAGAACAAAAATTCGATCTCTATAAATGCCTAGCAGCAAAGGTGAGCAGTGGAAATTCCCCTCGAAAGTCTGTGGAATCAGATACTTGAACGTCTCCAGGTACAACTGAGCAGACCTAGTTTTGAGACGTGGATCAAAACAGCCAAAGCCGAACAACTCGAAAATAACTGTTTGATCGTCAGCACTCCCAACCCCTTTGCTCGCAATTGGTTGCAGAAATATTACGTCAAAATCATCGCCGATGCAGTCTACGACATTCTCGGCTATAAAGTAGACATTTACTTGACAATTGCTGGGGGGACTGAAACCGAAGGCCACGGCGGACAAGGACTGATTTGGCCATCTCCCATCGGCCCCGATGTCCCCGAAAGCCACTCGCTGCATCCCCCCAAACCAGCCAATCTCAACCCCAAATACCTATTTTCCCGTTTTGTGGTCGGTTCCAACAACCGCATGGCTCACGCAGCATCCCTAGCGGTAGCCGAGTCTCCGGGCCGAGAATTCAATCCCCTATTTTTGTGCGGCGGTGTCGGTTTGGGCAAAACTCATCTCATGCAGGCGATCGGTCATTATCGCTTAGAAATTGACCCTAACGCCAAGATTTTCTACGTTTCTACTGAAAAATTTACCAACGATTTAATTGCAGCCATTCGCAAAGATAGTATGCAAACTTTCCGCGATCATTATCGAGCAGCCGATGTTTTATTAGTAGATGATATTCAATTTATTGAAGGCAAAGAATACACTCAAGAAGAATTTTTTCACACTTTTAATACTTTGCATGAAGCTGGCAATCAAGTAGTTTTAGCTTCCGATCGCCCACCGCAACAAATACCCCGTTTGCAAGAGCGTTTATGTTCGCGATTTTCCATGGGGTTAATTGCCGATATTCAGTTGCCAGACTTGGAAACACGCATGGCCATTTTGCAGAAAAAAGCCGAATATGAAAATATGCGGTTGCCGCGAGATGTGATAGAATATATTGCTTCTAGCTATACTTCCAATGTGCGCGAATTAGAAGGAGCTTTGATTCGGGCCGTAGCCTATCTTTCAATTACCGATTTACCGATGACTGTGGAAAATATAGCCCCGGTTTTGAATCCCCAAACTGAAAGTGTAGAAGCAAAGCCCGATGCAGTAGTCGCAGTAGTTGCAGATTTTTTTGACATTTCTGTTGAAGATTTGAAAGGCAATTCTCGGAAGCGAGAAATTAGCTTTGCTCGTCAAATAGGTATGTATTTAATCCGGCAACACACAGGTTTGAGTTTGCCGAAAGTTGGTGAAGTTTTCGGCGGGAAAGACCATACCACTGTGCTTTATAGTTGTGATAAAATTGCTCAGTTGCGGAACACTGACCCGAATTTGTCTCAAACCTTGCGTCAATTGAGCGATCGTATTAACGCGATCAGCCGTAAAATTTGAGCAGAAGTTATTGGTTGTTGGTTATTTTTTAGATCCTGGTTGACTGGTTCTGGGTCTCCTATCCCCTCCCCTAACAACGTTCTTCCTTCTAATTAGCTGTGGAAAAACCTGTGGACAAAGAACCCTGAATTTGTGGAAAACATTAGTGTTTCCTTGTATAAAAATTCTGATCGCAGCAAGGGCGATCGACTATTTAGCAACTTTTCCACAAGTTTTCCACAGGGTATAATCAATAAAAAAGTAGATCCAGTAATCCTTTCGCATTTTTTTCCACAGTTTACACCGTGCGATCGACCAAAAAATTAACAAAAAAAATTAAAACCATTATCCCCCACACACCCCACCTCCAGAAAAGCCAGCCCCAGCCCCAAGCTAAAAATCCTGGGGATTCCCCCACCGACTTTCTGTGATAGGATTTGTTTCTATCTCAAATCCGGTTAATTAACCTTCATCTCATGAAATTGGTTTGCACCCAAAGTGACCTCAACGCCAACCTCTCGTTGGTAAGCCGGGCCGTTCCCTCTCGCCCGACACATCCCGTACTAGCCAACGTGCTCTTAGTAGCGGATGAGGAAAATCAACGGGTTAGCCTGACAGCTTTCGATCTAAGTTTAGGCATCCGTACCAGCTTTCCAGCAGCAGTGAGAGGTGGCGGAAGTTTCACCATACCCGCTAAATTACTCAACGACATTGTTTCCCGACTCCCAGATGGAGAGATTACTTTAGAAGACGAAGCAGGAGACACCGTAGCATATCTCACTTGCAGTTCTGGCAGTTACCAAGTCAGAGGGATGGGCCCAGAAGAATTCCCAGAATTGCCCGCCATTGAAGGAGGCACAATCCTCCATTTGCCCCCAGAAGCCTTAATTGAAGGACTCAAAGGAACTTTGTTTGCTACTAGCCCCGACGAAGCAAAACAGGTACTGGCAGGGGTGCATTTAAAGGTACTAAAAGATTGTCTAGAATTTGCAGCTACAGACGGTCACAGATTAGCAGTAGTTCAAACTGCCAATGAAAAATCGGAAGGGGAAGAAGCAGAAAAAGAATTTGAGGTGACAGTTCCAGCTAAAGCCTTGCGGGAAGTAGAAAGAATGCTAGTCATGCGACAGTGGACTGAACCTGTCACCCTGCATTTTGAACACGGTCAAGTTGTGTTTGAATGGGCCGACCAACGGTTGACAACTCGCACCTTGGAAGGGCAGTATCCAGCCTATCGCCAGTTAATTCCGCCTTCCTTTGAGAGGCAAATTACAATGGATAGGCGAGCTTTCTTATCCGCAGTAGAAAGAATAGCTGTTTTTGCCGACCAAAAAAATAATATTCTCAAATGCAGTATCGACTCGGTGAATCAGGAAATCACTTTGTCGGTAGATGCTAAAGATGTCGGTAGTGGCAAAGAGTCAATGCCCGCGCAAATTTCGGGAGACAGCATAGATATCGCGTTCAATGTCAAGTATTTAATTGACATTTTGAAAACGGCTCAATCCCCAGAAATTCAACTGCAATTAAATGGGGCTTTGGCCCCCGTAATTTTCCAACCTTTGGGCGGAGTCAATGCTACTTTCTTGGTAATGCCTGTTCAGCTAAGAGCTTAAAAAGAGTCATTAGTAGTCCTGGACGCAAAAAACCCGGTTTCTTCCAAAAATCGTCGATTTTTTCGACAAATATTCACGCAGAAACCGGGTTTTTGACCCCCCATGCGTAATACCAATTTCATCAATATTTGCTACAGATGCCGTTCAAAGCCCCCCCGCGAGTTCGGGGGGGTTGGGGGGGTAGTTATGTCGCGCTACTCTATGAAATTGGTATAAGTCCTCATTAGTTAGCAACTGACTTATTCCTTCAAATAATTGGTAACAAAATCTCAAACTCCGTACCAGTACCGGGAGTAGAATGCAAATTCAACTTACCTTGGTGCTTCTCCGTTACAATTTGGTGAGTAATTGCCAATCCTAATCCCGTACCTTTTCCGGCTGGTTTTGTAGTAAAAAATGTATCGAAAATTCGCCGCTGAATTTCTGGCGGAATACCAGGCCCGTTATCTGCAATTCTGATCGCTATCCAACCATGATTTTGATTTTTTTCCACTGCTTCTGAGTTCGGTTGACCGTTGAGACTTACTAAAGATAGGTGTGGGGAATTTTCCCGATCGCCTTTGACATAATTTTGAATTAATTCCGCACTCATGTAGTTGGTCTCAGAACTTTCTATGAGCTCAGTTTCAATAGTAATAGCAGGTACAAAACCTGTTTTTCCTTTGAGTTCTTCCAAAGCATCTGTCGCGTTACTGATGATATTCATAAATACCTGGCTCAACTGACCCGAATAGCATCTGACTAAGGGCAAATTTCCATAATTTCTAACTACTTTAATCCCGTACTTAAGACGGTTTTTCATAATTAGTAGTGTGCTGTCAATACATTCATGGAGATTAGCTTCTTTGCGGTGAGTTTCATCCATATGAGAGAAGGTGTGGAGACTGGTGACAAGTTCGGTCAATCTCTGTGCAGAAACTTTCATACTTTTGAGAATTTCCGCCCAATCTTCTTCTAAAAAATCAAATTCTATGCGTTCTTTGAGCTCCTCAATTTCTTCGTTGGTGCCGACAATTTTTTCATAAGCCGACAGCAAATCCATCAGGTCTTGGGAGTATTTTGACAAAAATTCGAGATTTCCCGTGATGCAGGTTACAGGATTTCTAATTTCGTGGGCGACTCCAGCCACCATTTGTCCTAAACTGGCTAGTTTTTCAGTTTGAATTAATTGGGCTTGTGTTTGTTGTCGCAGCAATTTTGTTGCTAGTTCGTGAATGTTGGATTGGGCTACTAGCAATTCGTGGACATCCAGTAAACAATAAGTATGAGGCGATGTTTGAACTACGATGGGCTCATAAAGGAGCTCTTGCGATCGCTGTAGGGACTTTCTCGCTGCATCAACTATTAAAGTATCGCTAGAAAAAATTAAAGTTTCTGTTTCTGCAAATCGGTACAAGGCCCTGACAGGTCGCTTTAAAAATAATTCTCGCCCAAAGGGACGGCTGATAAATTCCAAAAATCTCCGGCGGGAAATCATGCCGGCAAATAGACCCATATCGGTTAAAATGACTCCTGGAAGCAGGGGATAAGCCTCCAACATCTGAGCAATTTTACTTCCCAAATCTGTAGCTTCTACCTGAAAATCATAAAGTGACAATTCTTGAAGAGTTGATTCCAAACGGAACTCTGCTATAGAATTATCTTGCATGAGTGGGGCTGGTATTTCGATGCAGGACGTATTCAACATAAATTCATCAGCACGAAGATAGAGGTTATATTTACAAGTAGACATTTAGCTGCGAGCACATAGCAAACCGCTTTTTAAATTATCGAAAAAAACTGAGAGCAGTATCAGCAATAGTATAAGCAATATAGAGGAATCCCGGCAGTTATGCTAGATTTTATTTTATATTGAGTTTTGGCGGATTAACGATTAGTTCCCAAATTTAGTAACTTTTTAACCTGAATTTAAACTTTTAACCTGTGGTTAAAACTAATTCAAATTCCTATCCATACTCTCTGGTTTAGAGAAGTCCTGAATACCAGCTAGGATTGTATAGCCAGAGATTTTTAACTGAATCTTAACTTGGCTGTGCGATCGGCTATGATTATTAATACCACATCCGGGTTATTCACCCCATTTTTTGTCCCTCCCCCTCTCCATGTCGATAAATAGGGGTTTTTAACCAGTGTTTAGTATGACAGGGGGTAGGCCCCAAATCGCAGTTTACAAGTAGGTGATGGATGCAACCCGCCCTGACAAATCAGTTAAATAATGCTTTCACCCTGTTTCTGGGCTTGTTAGTAGAGGCTATACCTTTTTTACTGCTGGGAGTTTTATTTTCCGGTGTGCTGCTGGGGTTTGTAGATGAACGCAAACTCATAGCCCGCATCCCCCGAAATCCACTGCTGGGGGCTTTAGCCGGTAGTTTAGTCGGGTTTTTGTTTCCGGTGTGCGAGTGCGGTAACGTGCCGGTGGCCCGCAGGTTGTTGATGCAAGGAGTACCCGCACCGGTGGCGATCGGCTTTTTACTCGCCGCACCGACAATCAATCCGATCGTGATTTGGGCGACTTGGACTGCTTTTCGGGATCAGCCAGAAATTGTGGTTTTACGGGTGGTATTTTCCCTAATCACTGCAACTATCATCGGCTGGGTGTTTAGCACCCAGAAAGACTTGCGGCCTCTGCTACAACCCGCGATCGCCCGCGCCCTTCCCCTACCAAAACCCGATTGCTCCGAAACACAGCTACTAACAGCCGAAACTCCTTCCCTGTTGCAGTCGGGGACATTTATCCTAGGTATGCCAGGGGGGGCAGTGCCGATCGAATCTTTGCTACAAGACAACTGGAAGCCCTTAGAAACAGGCAAAACTGAAAAAACCTCGAAACCTTCCTCCCTGTTCCACCGCCTTTCTAAAGAGCGTCTGCGCCTGCTGCTAGATAGTATGGTACAGGAGTTGCGCGAATTGGGAGGTGTGTTAGTCGTTGGTAGCGCGATCGCTGCGATCGTTCAAGTTGGCACCCCCCGCGAACTAATTCTCAACCTCGGCCAAAGCCCCGTTTCTTCGATTCTCGCCATGCTGTTATTAGCCGCAGTGGTATCGATTTGTTCTACGGTAGATGCCTTTTTTGCCTTGTCTTTCGCCGCCACATTTACCAGCGGTTCCCTATTAGCTTTTCTAGTTTTTGGTCCGATGGTTGACATCAAAGGCATCGGTTTAATGCTATCAATTTTTAGAGGTAGAGCCGTAATTTACTTAATGGTACTGGCAGCTCAGTTAACTTTTTTAATGACTCTCGCCGTCAATTTATATCTAGGTTAGCATCAGCAACATTTTTTTTAAGTGTAACTTAATTAAAGAGCGATCGGGAGCAATGCTCAAATCTCAACTCTTCAATTTCCCATCTCAAATCAGACGTGATGATTCTTAAAAAATTCGGTCCTTGGCTAGATACCGTAGCTATCTTATCCTGGGGAATATTGCTCCTCAAATATTGGATCACTGGCAAATTAAGCATTTTGATTCACCCCAATTACTTTGGCTTGACTGTAGCCGGAGGCATTGGCTTAATCATCATTGGCGGTTATAAAATGTGGGAACTCATCCAGCTCGATCGCAGCAACCACAAATCTCGGACATCACCCACCATCAACTCTCCCAGAATCCCAAAAGTTGAACATATTACTTTATTTCCCCCCAGTTTTGGCAGTACCTTAATGTTGAGCGTCGCCTTAATCGGTTTAGTCACGACACCCCGTACCTTTACCAGTCAGACAGCATTAGAACGAGGCCTGACTGAATCTCTCCCCATCACCAGACTGCAACCCCAAGAATTTCGCAATACCACCAAACCAGAAAAGCGATCGCTCATCGAGTGGGTGCGCCTGTTAAATTTCAATCCAGAGCCTGACACATATATAGGTCAAAAAGTCAAGGTTCAAGGATTTGTAATTCACCCGCCCAAGGTATCAGAGCAATATATTTGGATCGGTCGTTTTATCATTACCTGCTGTGCCGCAGATGCCTATCCAGTCGGTTTGCCCGTAAAATTACCGATCGGTCAAAGTCGCACCGCATTTCCCCCAGACAGTTGGTTAGAAATAGAAGGAGAAGCGAGCTCAGAAGAACTGCAAGGGAAACGCAAATTAACTATTCAGGCCGATTCCCTCAAATCAATTCCCGAACCAAAAAACCCTTATGATTATTAGACATCTCCCAACAGGGCTGTTAAGGGCTGGTAGGATGCCTACCCCACCAGAATTATGGGAGATGTCTATTAAATGTCGAACAGGTGACAGATTAAATTTGACCTTTGTGATTGTGGCATAACCCTCCCGCCCTCGGCGATGTCCAAATTAAGATGTTGTCAAGTCAGGTAAAACATTAGCCTCCGTATCCTGTAGGAGTTGCCAATAGCAAATGCAGCAACTAGACTCATGATGAGAAGATAAGTTTAAAGTTTATGTCATCAGAAAAAAAACTCGCTATCAAAGGCGCAATCTGGACCATCATCAGCTATGGAGGGAGTCAAATTCTCCGATTTGGCAGTAACCTCATCCTGACACGGCTGCTTTTGCCAGAACTATTTGGTCTTGTTGGTCTTGCTTATGTTTTCATCGTAGGTGTTCACCTATTTTCAGATATCGGTCTGGGGCCAAGTATCATCCAGAACAAGCGTGGAGACGATCCAGAATTTATCAACACCGCTTGGACAATGCAAATTATTCGCAGCTTTTTTGTGTGGTTGTGTTTAATGTTAGTCACTTGGCCTGTGGCTACTTTTTACCAAGAACCACGTCTGCTGTGGTTGATTCCAGTGATCGGTATCAACACCCTGATTGGAGGCTTCAACTCCACTTCCATATTCAGCCTCAACCGGAAAATGGCAGTCAAGGAAGTAGTAATTTTTGAATTTGGCACCCAGATAATTTCTACTACAGTGATGATTATCTGGGCTTTGTTTAATCCCAGCATCTGGGCGATTCTGGCGGGTGGTTTTAGTAGTACCTTAGTAGAGTTAATCTGGAGTCATTTTTTGATTCGCGACCAGTCTCACCGCTTCACTTGGGATCGAGAAGCAGTTAAAGAAATATTTTCTTATGGAAAATGGATATTTTTGTCTACACTTTTATTTTTTCTATGTTCTCAAGCCGATCGGCTAGTTCTAGGAAAAATCTTTTCTTTGACGATGTTGGGCATTTATGGCATTGCTTTCACCCTCGGTGATATGCCACGTCAAGTGATTATCGCCATTGGTGGCAAGGTGATTTTTCCCTCTATTTCCATGCTAGCAGAGTTGCCTCGCGAAGAATTGCGCGCCAAGATTCTTAAAAACCGTAACCTGATTCTGATCCCTCTAGCCATAGGTTTAGCATTCTTTGTCAGTTTTGGAGATCAAATAATTTTAATCCTGTACAGAAAAGAGTATATAGCAGCATCTTGGATGTTGCCTATTTTGGCCTTAGGAATTTGGCACACCACCCTCCACAATTTGATGAGCTCTTGTCTGTTAGCTATAGGCAAATCTCAGTACGGAGCTATGGGCAATTTCGCCACTTTCTTGAGTATCACTATTGGCATACCAGTCGGATATCATTTCCTGGGTTATTTAGGTGCTGTGATTGCTGTAGCTGTGGGCGATATTCCTACTTATTTAGTCATTACCTACGGTCTTTGGAAAGAAAAATTATTTTGTTTGTGGGAAGATGTTAAATTGACAGCATTGTTTTTAGGGGTACTAGCAACTATACTGTTTTGTAGATATCATTTTGGTGGTGGTTCACCGATCGACCATCTGTTACCGACGGATCTATCACCAGGTAAAGTATTTTAGTAAAACAAACGGAGAGAGTGTTAATTAACTTTTTAAGTGTGGGCATAAATTTAGATAGGAAAGAGGAGAGAAAGATTAGTGAGTATTTTAAATAAAAAAATTAATCTTTCCTCGTTGAATGTAGGGCTATTTAAACAGCCGATCGACCGCACGGCAATCATCTTGATCCTAGGACTGAGCCTGTTAATTGGACTGTTGCTACTGTCGGGCGATCGCACAGCACCGCGAGTCCGAGAATTTAGCTGGCAAAACCAACAAATCGGGGCGGCAGATACGGGATTTATCCTCACATTCTTTCGCCCCATGAATCACTCCAGCGTCGAAGAAAACTTAAAAATAGAACCACCTCTCCCCGGCAAATTTAGCTGGGCTGGAAGGCGCATGGCTTACACCCTCAAAAACCCCGCACCCTACGGCGTTACCTACACATTAAAACTCGCAGGAGCCACGGACAAATACGGAGGAGAAAACAACCAAAATCCAGGCAGGCAAATTCAACCATTTAGCGCTTCCTTTCGCAGTCGCGATCGCGCTTTTACTTACATCGGCGTCAAAGGCGAAGCAGAAAGCAGATTAATGTTAGTCAATCTCTCAAGCACCGACCCGAAACCTATAGCCCTAACTCCCAAAGATTTAGTCGTCACCGATTTTAAACCCTATCCTAATAGCGATCGCATCTTATTCTTAGCAACAGATCGATCGCAAGTCAAATCAGGCTCCACCCTAAGCCAAGAACTATTCACTGTTACCACCGGCCTAAATCCCCAATCGGGAGGGGAAGTGTCACCACCGCAGCCAGCAGGTAGAATCGACAAACTATTAGATGCCAAAGATTATCAGAACCTCAAATTCGACCTCTCAGCCGACGGCAAAACCATAGTTATTGCCCGCGTCAACCGCCGTAATCCCGCAGATTTTAGTCCTTGGATTTTAGAAGAAAAAATGCCACCTCGACCCTTGGAAAATCAACAAGGTGGTGATTTTATGATTCGGCCCGACAACAAATCGATGGTAATATCTCAAAAACAAGGATTAGCCATCGTCCCCTTCAAACCGCAAGCAGAACCCGTAGAATTCTTGCCCAAATACGAACAGGTATTAGGCATGGCCCGCGACAACTCCGCCGCAGCCTATGTTAAATACAACACCGACTTGACCCGATCGCTTTTCATCTTAGACAACCAAGGCGTAGAACAAGAAATATTGCGAATTCCCGGCAGCATTATCACCGTCCATTTCGACCCCCGCAAAGACAAAGACAATCAATTCCAGCGCCTATACTGCCTTTTATCCCAACGTCTGAAAACAGAAGACTACAAAGAACAGCCTTTCATTGCCGCCATCGACCTCAAAAAAGACGGAACTCGTCTGATAGGAACCATCAAACCCCTGCTAATTTTACCCAACCAATTAGATACCCAAATCAGTTTATCTCCCGACGGACTGGCATTACTTTTTGACCAATCAGTCACATCAGCACAACCCTTAACACCAACCAGTCCTCGCAATGATAGCGGACAGTCGATCGCCAGCAGTCGCCTTTGGCTGCTACCCTTAATAGAAATACCTCCCGACGTTTCTCAACCCAAAGTGCAGCCCGAAGAACTGCCTTTTGCGGGCTATCACCCCCGCTGGCTACCCTAAACTAATTTAAAATTGGAACCCACCCAGCCGGCAAATCGAAAATCTCAAATTGAAAATCGAAAATCGAAAATCCTATGACTCCCGAAGAAATTACCCATACCCTCAAAGATTTATTTAGTGAAAGTGTGGAGATGGCTGCCGCCACTTCTTGGCAAGTAGAAACGCCCCAGTTTCGCCTGCTAGTGCTGCTTTCAGAAGACAGCAGTTGGCTGCGGATTTTGATCCCCATCGCCGATGCCACATCCACTCAAAAATTTTTCGATAAACTGCTAGAAGCTAACTTTGACAACACCCTCGAAACTCGTTACGCAGTACATCAAAATATCTTGTGGGGAGTATTTCAGCACAACTTGACTACTCTGGCCACTGGCGATTTCTCCGCCGCCGTAGCCAGACTGCTGGCTCTACAACAGCGCGGTTTGTCAGACTTTTTCGACGACTTGATCGAAACCCGTATCCGTCAAATCATCAAAGCTGCCAAGATTCAGGGACAGTCTGTGGAAACTACCCTTCAGACTTTAGACCGTTTTTACGCCGAAGGCTTGATGGGGGAAATGGAACTCGGACCAGAGTCTCGCCAACAGACTCTCGCAGCTTGGCGGTATCAATTAGAACGTCTATGGCCAGAAGTAGAACCGCAATCCTGAAGCAATTTCCTCTCTTGTCTCGAATTCTCCCTAGAGAAACTGCACAGTTACCCATCATTTTTAATCAGCCCCCAGAGGTATCTGTGGGGAAAACCCCCACATCCCAAATTCCCAATTGAAATACTCTGCCAGCACCCCGAACATTGTATAAAAAATAACACTAGCCAGTTTATAAAAATTTAAGATTTTAGGAAAATACGCGATCTTAGGGTATTTTATGGTAAAAAGTTTATATTAAACATCTGTAAGTTCCACAACAGCTTTTATCCCTTAACATTGATTTAGAAACAATATTTTTAGCAGACAATGCTGACCCGATCGGGCTTTCCGATGGGGTGCTGTTGCAAATTACTTGACGGGAATGGAGAATGGGGAAGAGGAGAATCGGTAACAAAAAAGTTTTGAGATGGCCGCTGTCCTTCGCGAACAACGTTGTGGAAGTGACTAATGTTTAAGTTAAAGAGTTGCAAATTCACGCCCTCGATACTTAAAAATCAAAACTCCTGACTTGCTTACCAATGATTCATCACCAATTAACTATGACTGATTAAGTATGAATGACCAGCAACTTTAGTTATCTATCAATAAAATATTTAACAGAGGTTTCATCAATGTTTGCTTTGCATGAGTTTAACTCGGAGTTATCAGTGTTGCATATACCTGAAATTTGTACTTGGAACCTCTCTTTAGAATCTACCCTCCTAGACCTGCCTCTGTACAACTGCCAAATTGAATTAACTCAACAGGCAAAAGAAGTGGCCCAGGCTTTTGACAAAAAACCATTACTTCCAGGCGTTATTTTGACGGATCGGGGTAAATTTGTCGGCATCATTTCCCGAAGGCTATTTTTTGAAAGAGTCAACCGGCGCTACGGTATAGAAATGTTCTTTAAACGACCAATAGAGGTTTTATATCGTTTTTCTAGAAAAGATATGCTGATACTATCAGGCACTAAATTAATAGTAGAAGCAGCCGAGGAATCGCTCTACAGACCAGCCGAATTAGTTTACGATCCCATAGTAGTCGAAGTAGCCCCAGAGACCTACTGGCTGTTAGACGTACAACAGTTAATGGTAGCTCAATCAAAGATTCACCAATTAACCAATAAATTGCTCCAAAAGCAAACAGAAGCCAAATTGATTCAAACAGAAAAGATGGCCAGTTTGGGAAATATTATCGCAGGGGTAGCTCACGAAATCAGGAATCCCCTCAACTGTATTTGGGGAAATTTAAATTTTCTGCTGTCTTATTTTGAAGATTTGCTAGAACTAATGTCAGCTTACGAAGAAGAATTTTCCGAACCATCTCCTGTAATTGCAGCTATCAAAGAAAGGATAGAATTTGATTTTTTACGAGAAGATTTGCCAGCCACCCTAGAAGGTATGAAATTTGGGGCTGAACAATTGCTCAAAATTGTTAACAGTCTGCACAACTTCTCTCACATGGACGAAAGTAAGCCCTTTAGTACAGACATCCATGAGTGCATAGAAAATACACTTTTAATCCTAAAAAATAGATTGAAACAAAGCACAGAAGTGGTAAAAAATTACGGAGACCTGCCACTGATAAAATGCTATTCTGGTCAATTAAGTCAGGTATTTTTAAATTTGTTAATCAACGCTCTAGATGCCTTGGCAGAGCGGGCGGGCGATCGCGAAATGAGCGCACAGTACCCGCAAAATTGGTATCCCCGCATCGAAATTACCACCAAAGTAGTAGAAGTCGATGACAGGAAATGGGCCGCAATTATCATTACCGATAACGGCCCAGGCATTCCCCCAGAAATTCAGGAGCAAATATTTGAGACCTTTTTTACCACCAAACCAGTAGGTAAAGGAACCGGGATGGGGCTGGCTATCTGTCATCAAATCATCACAGAAAAGCACGCGGGTAAACTAAATTTGCGATCGCAACCGGCACCCAACACCGAATTCGAGATCCTGCTACCTATAGTTCAGACCTGCGATCAAAAGGCACTATAAAGACTTTTGTGTACATACTTGATATCGCAGACAGTCTAGCTAGCATAAAAAGTCTTCTCAAACCAAGGCAAGCACTTAGCACCAGAACCTAGCCAGATGGTAACATCCAAACCATAAGAACAACCAGACCTACTCAAAAAAAAATCCCCAATTTTGCTGTTTAGGTGAAATGATAGACTATGTTAGTACCACCCGATCGTTTTCACAGTCAGGGTATTCCGGTAACTCAAAGCGATCGTGGCAAATACATTCAGATCTAAAATACTTGGTCCTTTGCTCTCCGAAGGCAGCCATCAAGACCTTTCGCTAGAGTCTACTCTCCGGGACTTGCCCCTGTATCAATTTCAGGTAAAATCTAGCTGCTTGGGCGCTCCTGTCGCCGAAATGTTTGAAAAACACCCCCTATTACCGGGAGTAGTTTTGGTAGAAGCAGGAGAATTTGTGGGCATGATATCGCGCAGGCTGCTGCTCGAATACCTGCTCAAACCCCAAGGTACGGAGCTATTTTTGCGCCTACCACTAAAAACTATCTACAGTTATGCTCGCGTCGAGATGTCTGTGCTCAGGGAGAGTACAACCATCTTAACCGCAGCCCCGCAAGCTCTGCGTCGATCGCCCGAATTGCAATCAGATCCCATCGTCGTGCAAATCGACTCCCAATCCTATAGGCTGCTAGACTCCCACACACTCAACATCGCCTACTGGCAAATTCGTGGCATAGAAACTCAAGTGCGCTACGAAAGAGCCCAAGCGCAAATGATTCAAAGCGAAAAAATGGCTAGTTTGGGGCGTTTAGTCAACGGAGTAGCCCACGAAATTTTAGATCCCGTAGGGTTTATTTGGGGCAATTTAACCTACATAAGTGATTACAGCAAAAACTTGATCGAGTTGCTATCAGTTTACGATGCCCACTGTACGGAGCCTCCGCCAGAAATCGCCAGACTAAAAGAAGAGATAGACTATGACTTTTTGCAAAACGATTTCCTCAGCACCGTTGGCAGCATCAAAGCCGGAGCCGAACGTTTGAGCAAATTAGCCACCAGCTTGCAAAACTTCTGCCACATAGATGACGTGTATCCCAAACCCGCAGACTTGCACTCAAATATTGACAGCATTCTGTTGCTGCTAAAAAGCCGCTTGAGCAGCGAAATTCAAGTAATAAAAAACTACGGATACCTACCCCCCGTACCTTGCTATGCAGGAGAACTAAACCAAGTATTTATCAATATCTTGACTAACGCCATCAATAGTTTAATTAACGAAGCTGTCGGTCAAGAATTAGCAAAAGAATTCAGAGGAAAAGCCTTGAAAAATTTCGAGCGCAAACCTCAAATTGAAATCGCCACTCAAGTTTGCAGCCCCGAACCGCCCATCGACCCGGAGCGACCCCACCTGCGCTGGGTTTCAATCCGCATCAAAGATAACGGACCAGGAATGTCTGTGATGAAATACCAAAAAATTTTACATTCATTTTCAGCCGAAAAACGAGTCCTCAAAGAAACAAGTTTGGCAGTTAGCTATCAAATCATCACAGGCAAACATGGCGGCATCTTCAGAATGCAATCGGAGTTAGGAATGGGCACAGAATTTGAAATTTGGTTGCCATTGATATAAACAAGTCCGTTGTCCGTTGTCCATTGTCAAAAATGCCTGATGCCCAATGAATAATTCCGATGAAGAGAGGAATTGATATCAGGGGGGGGTATCCCGATCCCCCATGTCTAAATGAGTGCCACACATTTTGCAGAATTTAGCATTAGCATCATGTACCGACCAACCGCAACCTTGACAAACACTATCTACTTGATTAGCAGTTTTAACTAATTGTTTAATCAAATCCCCCAACTGCCAAGGAATCAGGGCAATCCCCGTAACTATCATCAAAATAGTCAAAAAGCGCCCCGCTTCCGAAATCGGAATCACATCACCAAATCCCACCGTTGTCATCGTCACAACGGAAAAATAAACCGCATCCAAAAAAGTGCCAAAACCTTCAGGATTTACCGGATGTTCGACTTGATAAATTAAACCCGAATAAACTAAAATTATGGCGACCAAAGTAAAAATTATCCGGGAAAAAATCGCACTATCTTCGCTAGTAATCCGAACCACAGAATTTCTCAATTCCAGAAAGCGGATGAGTCTAAGAATTCTAAACCAACGGAAAATACGGATAAAACTGACATTGACAAATCCCAATAAAAATGGTAAGATTGCGAGCAAATCGACGATAGCAAAAAAACTCAAAATAAATTTTAATTTATGGTCAGCGCACCACAGCCGCACTAAATACTCAACTACAAAAAAAACTAACAATACTAGATCGAGAGTTTGCAATTTAAATCTCACAGGTTCCGCCAGGGGGTAAGTTTCGGCGATGAAGCTGGCGGAAGATAGGAGAATAAGTCCGGTAAGAGTTAAATTGACGGTTTTGCCAATTGGGGTTTCGATATCTTCGAGATAAAAGCCTATTTGCTTTCTAGTTAACATAGATGGGATAATTAATACCATTTGTGAGGTAAGGAAATTATCGCATATGAGCATCGAATTAACTAAGGGTGAAAGGTTCAATCTTTCTCAGGAAGTTCCTAATTTCAATAAATTGGCGATCGCCCTAGGTTGGCAAGTCAGCCAGACAGCACAAAATTGCGACATTGACGCATCTGTTTTTATGTTAGCAGCAGATGGTCGAATTCCCGATGAAAAGTATTTTGTATTTTACAATAATTTGACATCGCCAGACGGTGCGGTGCGACATTCAGGAGACAGCGCAACTGGACAAATTGAGGGAGATGATGAGACGGTTTATGTGGATTTGAGTAAAATCAATTCTGGGATTCAAGAAATTGTGTTTGTGGTGACGATTCACGAGGGACAGGAAAAGCATCAAAGTTTTAGTCAAGTTACAAATGCTTTTATCCGGCTTTACAATTCCGAGACTGGAAATGAATTGGTTCGGTATAATTTGAATCAGATATTTTCGCAAGAAACGGCTTTGGAATTTGGACGTTTGTATAGGAAGAATGGCGACTGGAGGTTTCAGGCGGTGGGACAAGGATATAATGCTGGGCTGCAAAGTTTTGTGGATAAGTATTATGTTGAGAATGCGGTTACGCAGGGGGCGAATGCTGGTGGGAAGGTTGATGATGCTGAGGTTTTGAGGCAGTTTAGCGATCGGGTGGATAAGCTATTGCAAGCAGAATCTGTATCTAGCAAAGCGGTAGAATCGCCGATCGTTACTCCTGTGAATGCTAAGATTGACGATCGAGAACTAGCTACCAGCACTGAGGAATTCTGGAAGCGATATAACGCAGGTGAAAGAGACTTTACTGGCTGCAATTTATTCGGATTAGATTTGAGTGGAAAAACTTTGGTAGCTGATGTCATTTTGTCAGAAGCAAATTTGACAGAAGCAAACCTAACTGGTGCTACTTTAAAAAAAGTAAATCTATTTGAAGCTAATCTGCAAAGGTCAAATTTAAGTTTAACAAATCTGCAAGAAGCTGATTTGATAGGAGCTAATTTAAGCAGTGCCAACCTAACCAAGGCTAAATTGGAGTATGCAAAACTGATTCAATCGAATTTCCATCAAGCCATATTAAGCGATGCAAACTTCACAGGAGCAAACCTGACAGGGGCAAATCTTAGTGGAGCAAACTTAACAGGGGCAAATTTCAGTGGAGCAAATTTAACCGCCACTAATCTAAATAATGCTAACCTAACTTCGGCTAATCTCAATAGTGCTAATTTGGCAGCAGCAGATTTAAGTCAAGCAAATCTTAACAGTGCCAGCCTAATTGCTACTAATCTGACAGGCGTTAAATTGACAGGTGTAAGTTTGGCGGGAGTAGACTTTATGAAAGTTAACTTGAAGGTTGCTAACCTCACAGGTGTAAGTTTTGTTGGAGCTAACTTGAAGAGAGCTAACCTCAGAGAACTCGACCTAAGAGGTGTTAATCTTATAGGAGTAAGTTTGGTTGGAGTAAACCTCGATCTCGTTAACTTGAGCGGGCAAAACTTAAGCGGGTTCAATCTCTGCGGAACTAGCTTGATCTGCGTCAATTTGAGTGAAGCAAATCTAACTTCAGCAGACTTGCGCGGGGCAAACTTGATGATGGCAAACCTAGAAAAAGCTAACCTGAAGGAGGCTAAACTGGCTGGAGCAAATATGGCTGGAGCAAATATGGATCGGGCAAAACTCACAGGTGCAATTATGCCAGACGGCACAATTCACGAATGAATTAATGTTTGTAGTCACAAATTGACTCCTTAGCAATGGAAGGAGTAGGGCGTGTTTTCTTAACCCGGAGATCCCCCCTAGCCCCCCTTAACAAGGGGGGGACAAGAGAATTCAAATTCCCTCAGCAATGGAAGGCCTAGGGCGTGTTTTTTAACCCGGAGATCCCCCCTAGCCCCCCTTAATAAGGGGGGGACAAGAGTATTTTCAAATTCCCTTAGCAATGGAAGGAATAGGGTGTGTTTTTAAACCCGGAGATCCCCCCTAGCCCCCCTTAATAAGGGGGGGACAAGAGAATTCAAATTCCCTCAGCAATGGAAGGAGTAGGGCGTGTTTTCTTGACCCGGAGATCCCCCCTAGCCCCCCTTAACAAGGGGGGGACAAGAGAATTCAAATTCCCTCAGCAATGGAAGGCCTAGGGCGTGTTTTTTAACCCGGAGATCCCCCCTAGCCCCCCTTAATAAGGGG
>NZ_JAHRFC010000017.1:0-20832 GCF_020883015.1 Microcoleus sp. CAWBG640 | reverse complement strand
GGGACAAGAGCATTCTCAAAGTCCCCCTTCCCCCCTTGGGGGGGGGCAGGGGGGGGTGGGGATTTAGGGGGATCTAGACTTCGATACAAATGAGAGAGACAGAGGGTTTTAGTCTTAAGTTGATATCAATGGTGAGATGTGCATCGCCCTAGAAATAGATTATGATTAGTGTGAAATGTCAAATACATAGATTTTCGATGAATGAATCTGACACGGAAATTATAGAATCTACCCTGAGATGGATGACGGAGTTTGTCGAGTTACCACATCCAGTTTTCGGCGATTTACCCGTTTGTCCCTTTACTAAAACAGCACGCTTGGCCAATCAAATTTTATTCAAAATAAAACCGTTTTCAGATCTGACTGAGTTCGATCGCAATTCTGCCATAATGCAATCGATTTATGAATTTTACAATTCCGATTTTGAAATAATGTTAGTCATTAATCCTGAAAAAACAGCAATTAGTGCACCGCAAACTCAAGCATTAATAGAAAAACTCAATAATAATATTTCAGAGCTGGGTTTGCTGGCTTTTCACGTTCATCCCGATGAAGATTTTAATATTGACGGGCTTCATACTAGGAGGGCACCGTATCCGGGTTTCACCGTTCAAGCAAATTCTCAGCTTAAGCCAGTTTCTGATTCTTTACTGAAAACTGAATATTATAGAAATTGGACGGCCCAACAACTCAAATATTTCGGGATTCCGAGAAATTGACGATCGCCCGTTCTCCCCGCGCCTCTGGAAGCAACTACAATAAGTTCAGCAAAAAATCTTTACAGATTAAGAACTTATGCAGCTCAAGTCCACAACCCGCCATATTCGCATATATACCGCCATCCTGGAAGATAACGAACTTGTACCCAGCAACGATCTGTTGACACTGGACATTGACCCAGACAACGAACTGAACTGGAATGATGAGTCGGTTAAACAGGTGTATGCCAAATTCGATGAACTTGTAGATTCCTATGAAGGCGAGGATTTGACGGAATACAACCTCCGTCGCATCGGCTCGGAATTGGAGCATTTGGTGCGATCGTTCTTACAGAAAGGCCAAATCAGCTATAACCTCAACAGCCGTGCTGTCAACTACAGCATGGGAGTTCCCCAAGTGGATGCGAAAATTCACCTGTAAGGGCGTAAGAGCTATCTAGACTGCGATCGCCACTAGATGGGGAGATGGGGAGAAGGGGGAAAATCTGCTTTTATTCTTCTGGCTTCTGGCTTCTGGCTTCTGGCTTCTCCTCGATCTCCTCAGCTTCAACTGAACCATTTAGCTGGCCCTTGCGCTGCAAAAACTGTTTCACCGCCACCTGGCGGTTGGCCATGAAGTTACCCCAAGCACCGGGAAATACGCGATCGAGGGTTTCCACCAGCGCCCAAACCTCAAGATTCATCACTTTGTAGTAATGACCGTGGGAATGCTTAATCCGAGTTAGCATTTCGTCAACTTCGACCGCGGCAGGAAGTTTTGGGTCGGGAAAATTTTCAGGAACAGGGCTGGATTCCTCTAGGGGCATGGATAGATACTCAACTGCTTGGAGAGGCTTGTCAAATTAAACTTTAGTTGATTAATGACTCCATGTTATCAACAATCGCCTGAAAACCCGATCGACTAAATTCCAAGTTTCAAGGGTAGTTGCTGGATTTATTCAGCCTGGATTTACCCATGGTGCCAAATGATGTTAACACAGTGTTTTGGCGTGGTAAAATACCACTTGTCAGTACAAGACATTAAAACCTACCCTCCGACTGGGGGAAAGTTAGGACTGAGGAGCCCAGTTGCAAGACTAGGAGAGCAAACCGCGATTTTTGGTAACAGGATTGCGCCCTGAAACCCTAGCAATAGGGATATTAAGGCAACAAAGTCTTAAAATCCCCGCGTATGCGAGACCGGGGAGTGTAAAATAATCGCCACGTATTAACCCGTCGAGGTTCAAGCGCTAAAATAGTTCAGATCAGCACTGGGCCCAAAGGCGTCTAGGAACCCTTATGCAAAACTCTGTGCCAAACAAATACTTATGGGCTTTAGGTGAAGGGATAAAAGCTTGTAAACCGGGCGATCTAATTGCCGGTCGCTACAGGCTTAAGCGCGAGCGACTTCTGGTAGATACTCAACCCGAACAGTTACCGGAACTTCCCGAAGACATTCCCAACTTTATAACTCCTTATCTGAGACTGTTTGCCCATCAACTGCACGTACCCCAAGTATATGGGATGGTATCCTCCAAGGTCAGTAAGCTGTCGGGGGATATCTGGCTGCTGGAAAATTCGCCAATTAACAAGGTCAGCGAATCCTTGATGCCGGAATTGACGGACTCCTGGAGAGGGGCCTCGGCCATGCGTCAGCTTAATTGGCTGTGGCAAATTGCCCAACTTTGGCAGCCCTGTATTACTCAGGGCGTGGCTGCGACGCTGTTAACTCCCGAATTGCTACGGGTGGAAGGGCCTGTGGTGCGGTTTCTGGAGTTACAGCCCGATCGCAAACCACCTAATTTGTCGGAGTTGGGAAAGTTGTGGCAGCAGTGGCTGGATGAGGCTCACCCGGCTATCCTCAATTTTTTGGGGGAACTTTGCCGACAAATGATCGCCCGTCAGATTCGCAACGGCGAACAACTCGTGGCTCAGTTGGATAAGGCTCTGCTAATTTGTGGCAAATGGTACGATCGCACGGTGGAGATTGCCACCGGCACTGATGTGGGGCGATCGCGGGCCCACAACGAAGATGCTTGTCACCCTCCCAGTGGTACCGTACTGTCGGTGATGCCGGGATCGGAAGCTTGCGCGATCGTCTGCGATGGTATTGGCGGACAAGATGGTGGGGAAGTGGCTTCGGAATTGGCAATTTCTGTGCTCCGAAAAAAGTTGCAGCAAGTTGTCCTCCACAAGGATATTTACGAGCCACTGACTCTGATTTCCAAGCTGGAACGAGCTGCTTGTGCTGCTAATGACGAAATAGCCGATCGTAACGACAGCGAACACCGCCAGGGCCGCCAGCGCATGGGAACTACCCTAGTGATGGGTTTAGCCCACGTCCACGAACTTTATGTCGCCCACGTAGGAGACAGTCGGGCTTATTTGATTACTCGCGCTGGCTGCTATCAAGTTACTCTCGATGACGATGTGGCTTGTCGCGAGGTGCGTTTGGGCTATGCGCTGTACCGGGACGCTTTGGAACAGGTGGCCGCAGGTGCTCTGATTCAAGCTTTGGGGATTACTTCTTCTAACACTCTCCACCCTAGCGTGCAGCGTTTGGTGGTGGATGAGGACTGTGTTTTGCTATTGTGTTCCGATGGTTTGAGCGATAAAGACCGGGTTGAGGAATGCTGGGAAACGGAGATTTTGCCGATTCTTGACGGTAGCATTAGTGTGGCTTCGGCGCGCGATCGATTGATCGATATTGCTAATACTCGCAATGGTCATGATAACGTCACCATCGGCTTAATTCACTGTCAGGCACATTTGAAAGACAATACTTTTACAGAACTGTCCATTGCAGTTTTAGAACCGTCGCGGGAACCCATTCCTGACAGCGAAGATGTACCCACGGATTTGAACGATCGCACCAATACGGGTGACGGTAATTCTCAATTAAAAACTGAGTTTCTACAGCTACCACAAAAAGGCAAAAGTCTATTCTCGCTGTTGCTGAAAATAGTATTTTTATTAGGTTTGGGAGGAGTATTTGCTTATTTTTTCATCCCTCCGGTAGGTCGGGCGATCGATGCTGCCGGGGAATCAATGTTTGGGAAACGTGGTGTAATTAATACTAAAAGCAGTCCATCACCAACGGCAACACCCCTACCCGATCCGATTCAAGCTTTAGAACAAGGCTCGTTTATAGAAATTAAAAATTCTGCCGTTTCGGGAACCGAGGGCGATCGCTTGTATTTGCTAAAAAAAATCGGTGATGAGCTAAAAGGAACAGTCCCTGCCGGTAGCGTTTTGCAGGTAACAAACAAACAGCTTGCACCTGCCGGTAATTGGCTGGAATTGAAAGTTTGCTCGATTCCTGAAGTAGTAGCATCTAATTCTCCCAAACCAAAATCAATTAAAGATTTTTCGCGAGTTTTTAAACCAGAAACTAATCCTTCACCTGTTGTTTCTACTCCATCGCCTTCCCCCACTGTTAAACCAACTGTTGCAGTCCAAATCCCTAAACTGCAACCGGGGGAAGTGGGATGGATTCAAGAAAAAGATGCCCTGTCTCAGGTAGTCTCTAACCCAGCCTTAAACTCCAATCAACAGGGAAAATGTCTGGATGCTGATGCCACCAATCCCAATGGTAATTAAAGTATCAATACTAGATGCTGTCTCAAGAATTAGAGTAAGTTTTGTAAATAGGAAGATGCAGTTTGCTAAAGATAGAGTAATTTAAGGCAGACACAGACCTCAAATAAAATTTGGGGACCCTCAACCCAAAGATTCAACAGTCTCTTGATTTGATCTCAAACTATGACGAAAATCACAGATTATTTCCAGGGAGTTTATGCGGTAAATCTCCCTGAGAGGACAGATAGACGCAAACTCATAGTCAAGGAATTAGAGGTTGCAGGAATGCCCCTGAAACCCCATCAGGTTGAAATATTTCCTGCAATCCGCCCCGACGATGCAGGAGGTTTCCCCAGTATTGGCGCGAGGGGATGCTTTTCTAGTCATGTGGCTATCCTCAAGCGGGCAAAACAGGAGGGTTTGAGCAGTATCCTGATTGTCGAAGACGACTTAGAAATTTCACCAGATTTCAGCACAGAGCAAGCTGCCATCGTCGAACAACTGCGTCAGCAAGATTGGGATTTCGTATACTTCGGACACGTCGCAAAGGTTGGAGAAAAGTCTCCTGTCCCCCTGGTCCCCTTTTCTGAGGCGGTGATGACTACTCATTTTTACGGTGTAAACGGCAGGATTTTCGATCGCCTCTTGGGTTTTCTCGAACAAGTGCAACAGCGACCTCCTGGACATCCCGACGGTGGTCCGATGCACCTCGATGGAGCTTATTCAACTTTCCGGGCTCAAAATCCCGATGTTGTGACTTTGATTGCTTCTCCCAACCTGGGGTGGCAAAAGAGTTCCCGTAGTGACATCTATCCTAATCCGTGGTTTGACCGTGTACCGGGGATCAGGGAATTGGTAGCAGCAGTAAGAACAGGGAAAACATGGCTGAAGCGTCGTCTTTCTCGTTAGTAGAATTAGACTTGAAAATAGTTAGATTCTCTCCAATCTTTGCACACAATAGGCATCTACAATAATTGTGGAACAGGCATCTTGCCTGTTCAAAGCTTGCTTTTATGAGAGTTTTAATAGCCCGAAAAACAATTAAGTAATATCAATTCCGGTTGTATCGGAATGATTTAACCGCGAAGGCGCGAAGTACGCGAAGGAAGAGAAGATAGAGTTTAATACAGGACGATGAAGAGAGGATTTTATATAAGTCATATCGTTTCCGGCTGCATCGGAATGATTTAACCGCAGAGAACACAGAGGACACAGAGTCCGAGAATAGAGATCTGAATCATTCAGATGCTACCGGATTTGATATCACTCTAATGCTATAAAAAGCTAGCTGTTAAAACCCCGACTTGTTTACTAAGTCGGGGTCAAAGAGGCCTAACCTAATTTCTTAGATACTACTGACAAAGTTTTGATTAGTTTTATTTCCTATTTTTGACGATCGCAATAATTCTCTCAGTTGACCATTTTGACTATATGATACTACTATTGCTTACTACTGCTTACAAACTTAATAAAGTTTTATAATACCCCTGATCGAGATACTAGAATCGCTTTGATCTGCCTCTCCTACTGCTTTGGCGGTGGCCAGAATATTTCCCGAAGCAGTACCAATTAACCGTGCTTGATACTCCCCAGCCCGCTCCGGGACGGGGATTCTTGAAGAGTCCAGATGCGAACTTTCAAAGGCGAAATCAAAGCGCCTCTACCGACTCCTTTTAGACATAGCCCTAAAGTTGTCGCTACTTTTCGCAAAATATTCGCAGCGCCGTTGCAGTCTGCATTAATTTTGCTTCCATCTTTTGAACGATATAGTCCACGATTAACACGCTTCCCAGATTCTTTCCACCCTTCAGTTTTTTCACCGAACTTAGGTAGTTCATCTAAATCTAAAAAACTTGCCTTACTCGTATAGCTTTCTTCGGTTTCGACAAACCGAATGCCATACTGTTCACAAAGTTGAGAAATCCTATCCTTCAATCGAGCGGTAGGAATTTGCACAAAATTTTGATTCGTTTTGCTGCCAAGATTTATTTCTTGGCGCATCCCTTTGTTCCAGCCAAAAACGACTGTACCTATTTGGTTTTCAAGGCAGTGATTTAATACTAATCTAGCTGCTTTATTGACTGCATCTCTGACTTGCCTATTTCGTTTCTCTGTAATATGCGCCAATCGCCTAGACCAGAAGCTTTGAGGTCTATGTTCTTTAATCGCTGAAACCCGCTTGTTATACCATTGATTCAATGATTTTAGATGCCGCCCATCCACGATAAAACTTGTTCCCACATTGGAAACGCAGGTTAGCCAATTATTTAACCCTGGATCTATACCCAGAGATTTACCGACATCTAGTTCGAGTGCTGTTGGCTGGATTCGGTAGACAAACTCGACATAAAATTGCCCATTTTTTGGCAGAATGCGAATCTCTCTAATTTCCTTGTAGTTTAGGTTAGACGGCATCGGCAAATAGAATTCACCAATTCCAAACCATAGTTTAACCTTACTTCCTAACGGGAACCTCAATTGTCCATTTTTTAGCTTTACATCCGCCTTTGGGAAGCTCACAAATTTCAAGCTGTTTTTGCGGTACTTGGGCAATTTAGGCTGTTGCGTTACTGTGCCACTTTTGATACTTTTTAATAGTCCAATGTACGACTTGAAACACTCCGCAACGTTGGTCAATGTTTGTTGAGCAACATGGGAATACAGCGCTTTAAAATGAAGATTTTCCTTGAATAATTTATGCAGGTCGTACTTGCCGGGAATTTTCCCAGTTTTGAAATACAGTTGCCGAGAATAGTAAGTCCCACAGTTAGCTAGCTTGTTTGATTCTTCGCATACAAACTCTAGTACGCTTCTCAACTCTCGGTTTGGACTGAGTAAATTTTGCTGGCATCCATAACTAGACATTTTTTGGATTCTCAATGTACTGCTTAATTACTGAAATTGGCGCACCGCCAAGAGTTGCAATAAAGTAGCTATTAGTTCATAACGTTGGTAATCGACTTTTTAGCCAAGGAAATTCTTGGCGGAGGTATCTAGAGGAGCGTCCTTTCATATACCTAATTAGTTTGGCAATTCCCAATTGAGGATCGCATTCGACTAGGAGGTGGACATGATCGGGCATTACTTCCATTCCTAATTGTTTGCCAACTTCTGCTGCGGTGCCGGCATCCATTGTACCGCTGCGATTTTGCTGTTTGAGCACTTGTTCGAGTTTGCTGCGATCGACTACAGTGTCAGTCAATTTGAGATTCTAGCTTTCAGCCTCCATAAAACCCATCAACCAATTAGCCATCGTCGCCCTTCGAGTCTGTCTCGGTCCGAATTCCCCAATTTTATAGCCTTGAAACCCTAATTTTTCCTTCAATAACTGCTTGTTTTCTGGCAGGATCGATCGAGTCAATTTCACCGTTGCGGGTCTAGAATCGATAAAATCCGGCGGTTGTGGATACTCTGTGCGCCACTCCTCGGCCACATTTTCACTGTTCCACAGCCCAGTCTCTGCATCCCAACCGTAGCCTAAATATTGCCAAACTAAGCGATTGACAGCAGCATCGTCGATTTCTTCGTTGAGGATAGCCCAAATAGTTTCGTTATTCAGAGGTGGCAATTCAGACATATCTAAAGAAGGAAGATGGAAGAAGGAAGATGGAAGAAGGAAGATGGAAGAAGCTGCTTGTGGGGTGGGCGAATAGCCCGCCCACCCCACCAAAAATCAATTGTCGAAAATTCCGTCTTTCTGCGCCATAGACAACATCAAATCAATCACGCGACAAGAATAACCCCACTCATTGTCATACCAAGAAATAACTTTAAAAAACTTAGAATTCAGTTCAATTCCTGCACCAGCATCGAAAATACTCGATCGCCCATCTCCCTGAAAATCCGTCGAAACCACCGCATCTTCAGTATAGCCTAGAATACCTTTTAGTTCGCCCTCCGCAGCTTTTTTCATAGCTTCACAAATTTCTTTATAGCTAGTTTCCTTCGCCGTTTTGAAAGTAAGATCCACTACAGACACATCTGGAGTTGGCACGCGCAAAGCCATCCCCGTCAGTTTTCCTTTCAATTCTGGCAATACCAAAGTAACAGCTTTCGCCGCACCAGTAGAAGATGGAATAATATTTTGACCCGCACCTCTTCCTCCCCGCCAATCTTTGATGCTGGGTCCGTCTACTGTGGGTTGAGTAGCTGTCATCGCATGAACTGTAGTCATTAAACCTTCTTCTAAACCGAAGTTATCGTTGATAACTTTGGCAATGGGTGCTAGACAGTTTGTAGTGCAGCTAGCATTAGAAACAACAGTATCTTTTGTCGGATCGAACTTGTGATGGTTGACTCCTACTAGAAAAGTTGCCACTTTTTCAGGATCTTTGGTTGGTGCTGAAAGTATTACTCGTTTTGCTCCCGCAGTCAAGTGTTTTGATGCGCCGGCAAAATCGGTAAACAATCCGGTAGACTCTACAACATAATCTGCATTCGTGTCACCCCAAGGCAATTCAGCGGGATTTCTGATTGACGTACAGGGGATAAATTTTCCGTCAACAATAATGCCGTCTGGTTTGGCTTCAACTTCGCCGTCGTAAATGCCATGGGTGGAGTCGTATTTGAAAAGGTAAGCGAGGTTGTCTGGTGGAACTAAGTCATTAATACCGACAAATTCGATATTGGGGTTTTTGATGCCGGCGCGCATCACTAGCCGTCCAATACGACCAAATCCGTTGATACCAACTTTTAGGGTAGCCATGATTTAAACTCCTCTGCAAAATATCGCTATCTCGATCGCAACTTGTGCGTTAAAACTTACCACGGCAATCCCTTGGTGCAACTTAATCTTTTTTATATCTTAAGAATTTGGTAATTGGTAATGACAACAGTCAACAGTCAACAGTCAACAGTCAACAGACTACTGACTACTGACTACTGACTTCCTACCCAACACACCTAGTAATTAGCAATTCCACCGCATCCGAAATAAAGCACGACCCACCAAACTTATTCAGAACTGGTCTAATGTTTTCTGCGACTGCTGATACTTGATCGGGAGAACAAAAAGCCAGCACATAAATGTTATCCAGGGTCGTCATTGAGGAATCGCGGGAAACATGATCCCTGGTGCTTTTTCCAGCAACATCACGAATCACCGAATAACCAGGCACTCCTGCCTTATCTAAGCCATCTAAAATCTTTCCCAGCTCAACTGAATGAGCTATGATTTCTATTCTTTTAACTGAATCCATCATCTCACCTCCAAAATATATTGATTACATATAGATACATGGGAATACCTACAATGATATTAAACGGAAACGTCACTGCTAAAGCCGTTGAAATATAAAGACTTGGGTTAGCTTCGGGAACAGTTAGCCGCATGGCTGCTGGAACTGCTATATAAGAAGCACTGGCGCACAATACCGAAAACAGCAAAGCATCTCCTTGTGGCATTCCAATTAATTTCGCTATTAGCAAACCAATTACTGCATTTACTATAGGAATTAGGATGGCAAAACCGATCAGAAAAATTCCTGCTTCTTGCAAATCTTTAATTCTGCTGGCGGCGACGAGTCCCATGTCCAACAAGAAAAAAGTCAGAACGCCGTAAAACAAATCTTGGGTAAAAGGACTCAGCACTTGCCAACCATGTTCTCCTGTCAGTATACCCATAATTAGGCTACCAATGAGCAGAAATACAGAGCTATTCAGGAAGGATTCTTGCAGCACTTCTGGCCAAACTATTTCGCGTTTTCCTTCTTCCCCGCCGAAGACGCTAACGAGAATTAGACCGACGATAATTGCTGGGGATTCCATTAATGCTAGGGCTGCTACCATGTAGCCGTTAAAGTCAATTCCCAGTTCTTTGAGGAAAGAAGTGGCGGTGATAAATGTTACCGCACTGATGGAACCATAGGTAGCTGCTATCGCAGCAGAATTGTAAGAATCTAGTTTGATTCTCAGTATAAAGAAAGTATAAACGGGTACAAGTGCTGACATCAACATCGCTGCGAGAATTGTCAGTGCAACTTGCTGGTCGATGCCACTTTTTGCCAGTTCAACTCCGCCCTTAAATCCGATCGCAAACAGTAAGTACAATGAAAACAATTTGGGGATTGGTGCTGGAATTTCTAAATCAGATTTGAGAAAAACTGCCAGCAGTCCCATAAAAAAAGCTAATACGGGTGGATTTAAGATATTTGATGATACGAGACTTAAATCCACGATCGGTTACTCCCATGTCTGATTTTTTATCTTACTTCACAGGTAATTGTGACACGAGAATGGATCGATCGGGCGATCGATCTTATTTTTTGTGACTATGGAACTGTTGAACCCAAACCTCGCCAGAAAGGGGCAAGACATCTTCCTGCCCCTTCCCTTCCTAGGGAAGGGAGTTAGGTATTTTTTCCTAACTAGCAGCCAAATAAGATTCTAGGGCTTCGGAGCCACCAATCAATTTGCCATCGATAAATACTTGTGGCACTGTGGTTGCCCCAGTTACTGCACGGAGCGATCGAGTTGTGATATCTTGACCCAAGACGATTTCTTCATAATCCAAGCCCTTTTCAGTCAGCATTGCCTTAGCGCGGGCGCAGAAGGGACAGCCGACTTTGGTGAACAAAGATACAACTTTGGGCTTTGCTGCTGCGGAGTTGATGTAGTGAAGCATCGTATCAGCATCGGACACCTTGAAAGGGTCCCCAGGCTCTTCCGGCTCAATAAACATTTTTTCTATTAAGCCATCTTTCACTAGCATAGAATAGCGCCAAGACCGCTTACCAAAACCTAAATCTGTTTTGTCAACCAGCATTCCCATGCCTTCAGAAAATTCGCCGTTACCGTCGGGAATTAAGGTAACATTGTCCGATTCTTGGTCTTTTGCCCATTCGTTCATCACAAATGTGTCATTGACGGAAATGCAAACAATTTCATCTACACCATTGGCTTTGAAAGTTTTGGCTAATTCGTTGTAACCGGGGAGGTGCGTTGACGAACAAGTGGGAGTAAATGCTCCAGGTAGCGAAAATACTACTACGGTTTTGCCTGCAAACAAATCAGCGGTGGTGACATCAACCCACTCGTTATCTTTGCGGGTGCGAAAGGTGACATTGGGTACTCTTTGACCTTCTTTGTTCGGCAGCATGATTTTGAATCCTTTAGTATTTGGGTTAAATTCACTTGCTGCTCTAATCGTACTCATAACGAGTATGACTTGTCAATGGGGAGAGTGGAAGAGGGGGAGAGGGGGGGGTGGGGGAGAGGGGGAGAGGGGGAGCTACCAATGCCCAATGCCCCATTGGTGTCAACTTAAGCTCAAATCCAGTCAGAGATTGCTGTTTGACTATTAAATCCAGATCCCCCCTAGCCCCCCTTAAGAAGGGGGGAACAAGATTCCGATCAAAGTCCCCCTTCCCCCCTTGGGGGGGGCTAGGGGGGGGTGGGGATTTAGGGGGATCTAGACTTGGCGTAAAAGCGAGAGATACCAAAGCTTTCAGGCTTAAGTTGACACTAATGCCCGATGCCCCATGCCCGATGCCCGATGCCCTATTCCCAATTAAACTTTCTGCCTAAATATTCCTCTAATTCCTGATTGTAAGGTGTGAAATAATCACTCAACCGATCGCGCACCGAATCACTGATAGGCTGGTAATAACCTGGATTAGCATTTTGGTACTCAGGTAATTGATATTCTGGCAAATCTAAAAAATCTAAAACTTGCAAAACAGTCGTCGCAGTACCTGCATAAAAATCTTCGCTTCTCAAAATTAATAACTGTTCTTTAGGAAAACAAGCCAGCCAGTTTTTGATAAATTCTATATACCTACCGCGAGCTAAATAATTACCCGGTTCCTCGCCAATGATGTATGCTGGATTTTGAGCCAATCGTGCAATTTCATCGCTAATTGCTCGATCGAACGATCGCCCTTCCCAGTTTAACTCAGTCAAGCGGTAGAATTGAGAAATAGCGCGATCGACCGGATTGCGCAAAAGTACAATCAGCTTCACCTCTGGAAAAGCGCTGTAGAGCCGTTCTGGTGCTGCCAGAGAGTCAAAATAGCTGGGACTGGCTTCGCCGGTCAAAAATTGCTCCCCGGCTGGCATCGGTGGAAAATGAGCCAAATACCAATCAATCCCTCTGTCAAAGTGCCACGAGAAAAAATCCATCTCCTTTTTAATGGGAGTCAAAATTTGCGGGTGTTGAGCTAAATAAGTGTACAGAGAAGTTGTGCCGCACCGCTGGGAACCAATGATGATAAAATTGGGAATTTTGACTGATTTTAAGTTCCAATGCTGTTGTTTTTTAGCGACGAGATATGCGAAAGTTTGTTTGAAACTGACCGTTCGATAACAATCAATCGCATTGGTGATTTTGCCTTGTCTCGTCAAAACTTCCCCTAAATTCAGATAAGGCCAAAAAGCATCCGGTTTTGCTGCAACAACTTCGTGGCAAAGATTTTCAACTTTATCTAGCTTATTTTGCTTTACCAAAACTTCCCACAAATTGTAATAAAACCACCAAGGAATGTCGGGATTTATTTCTATTGCCTTTAAGAACGAGACTGCTGCTTCATCCCACTTTTTTTGATGGCTTAAAACAGCACCTAAATTGTAATAAGACCAGCAATCATCGGGTTTTTGGGCGACTATTGCGCGAGATGAGGCTAAAGCGCTAATGCACTTTTCTTGTTCCTGCAAAAATTCCCCTAATTGCGCCCTCCACATATCACAATCTGGCTCATTTGTCAAGAGTAGTTTGCAAAAGATAATTGCGCTTTTTGGGCGATCGCACCGTGCTAAACTTCTCCCTAAATCCAAATAAAACTCTCGATTTTCCGGTACAACTGGGAATTGACATTGTTGAAACACAGAATTCAAATCAGACTCTGTTTGTCGGAGTACATAACCCAACTTCTCGTAGATTCCCGGCAAATCTCGATCAATTACAATAGCTTTTAAATAAGCATTAATCGCTTCATCCCACTTTTTTAGCTGAATCAAAGCATCGCCTAAATTGCCGAAAGACCAAGCAAAATCCGACTTAAGTTCAATTTCGCAGCGGTAAGCAGTAGCAGCTTCCTCCCATTGTTCTAGCTTGAGCAAAACATCGCCCAAATTGTGATGAGACCACGAAAATTCAGGATTTAACTCAACAGCTTTGTTGTACGCAACGACAGCCTCATCCCACCGTTCTAGTTTCACAAAAACATCGCCCAAACAGTGATAAGACCACGAAAAATCGGGATTCAATTCAACAGCTTTTTGGTACGCAATCACAGCCTCATCAAATTTCCCACTTTCTTGCAGGGAATTACCCAAATTATGGTACTCATTATCCATGGGAAACTCCTGCAAGATTCATTAACTTCTCCAGCGAGTTCAAATCCAACTGCATATTTTTATGTACGGGTTTTTCAATAGTTCCGTCATCCAACAAATCGCCAATTAAATAGTAATGTTCCAAATCGCACAAATTGCTAATCATCCAATAACAATACGGCACGTAAATAGGAGAAAAAATCTCAATTACCTTAGTTCCCGGAGAGCAGAAAACTAGATTAGTCAATCCACCTCCGTGAGGTGCTACAACTACTTTAGCAGCAGCCAAACAAGCTGCTTGTTCCGCTACCGACATCGTTTCCAGTTGGACACTCCGAAACCCAAATTTTTCCAAAAAATTCATTACTTCTTCATCGTTGACAATTCGCCGATAAGAGGCTTTTTGTCTACTGATATAAATTCGTTCTGAATAATTTATTTTTAGTGGTTTCTGTGTAGTTAAAAAAGCTTGTTTCAGATAATCGCATTTCCATTTAGAAACTGCTCCCGCTCCATCATAAAAAATTGACGGAACTATTAATTTATCTGCGGTGATGTGTAGATTACAGCGACTTTCTAAAATTTTATGTTCAGGAATTCCTAAAGTATTTAAAGTTTCTTTTTGGTAAGCAGAATCGCAGGCGTTGACAACAAACTTATCTATACTTTCGATTAACCCGCTTCTTTGCAAAAGGTCAAATCGAGTCATGACATCAAACATCCAATGAAAATAAGCCGCTCCTCCCCAACGTGCTGATAAAAAAGCCACATTTCCATCAATATGTTCCACGGGAGGTAATTTGTCGGAAGTAATGACTAATTCAGCACAACCCATTGAGATATCGCCAACAAGTTTGTTGTCTGAAGTAATGGCGGCGGTAGTGACGACATCAGCCCAAGCTCGTCCCTTTGGTAGTAAGGTAACAAAAGCTTTTCTTGCGTGAGTTTGATCGGCCCAAAATCTGTTGTTGCTGTCGGTAGTTTTGGAAGCTAATAAATTGATTTGACTGGCTGGATGGATGTCAATACAAGTAATGTTCGGATTTGACTCGGCGACGATTGCCAAATCTTCTGTAAATCCACAGTATTTTTGCAGTACACTTAATGGTAAGATTTGATTGCTAAATTTTGCCAGATCGATCTCATCGACTTCTCCTAGTTGTTCCAGAGCATAACCTATACTATCATAAACTTCAAACAAATCGGGTTGGATTTGTAGTGCTTGAATTAAATTAGTTACTGCCGGTTCCCACTGCTGTTTTTCAATTAAAGTTAAACCCAATCCTTCATAAAACCAACAGGATTTGGGTTCCAGATTAATGCCTTGTTCATAAATTGCGATCGCACTTTCCCAATCCCCTTGTTTTCGCAGTGCATCACCCAACTTTTTGTAGAGCCAAATAGTCTCCGGCGACAAATCAACAGCACGGCGAAAAGCCACTGCTGCTTCCGGCCAATTTTCTTGCTCTTCCAGCACTTCTCCCAAACTATTATATAGCCAACAAAAGTCAGTATTCAACTCAACAGCTTTGCGATAAGCAACCTCCGCTTCCTCCCAATTTTTCAATGCAATTAAAGCCTTACCCAACTTGTCGTAAGCCCAACAAAAATCAGGATTCAATTCAATGACTTTGCGGTAAGCGACAGCAGCTTCCTCCAACTCAACCAGCTCCATCAAAACATCACCCAAACTGCTGTAACTCCAACAAAAATCAGGATTCAACTCAATTGCTTTGCGGTAAGCAGCCGCAGCATCAACATATTCCTCAATCGCCTCCAAAGTCTCACCCAAATAGTGGTAAGCCCAACTAAAATTTGGATTCAATTGAATTGCCTGTCTGTAAGCGGTGATAGCTTGGTCAAACAGTTCTTTTTCTTGTAAATTTTTACCTAACTTATGGTAAAGTGAGTAAGTTCCCGACTTAATTTTAATAGCTGTTTGATAGCGGACGATCGCCTCATCGGCATAACCCGTATTTGCCGCAATATCCCCCAGCTTTTCCCAACCTTGAGACAAGAGTGCTTGCTCCTTCCCCAAGTTTTGATTACCAGTTTTTTTGACAATCAGTTGATAGCCTTTATGAACTACTTCTAACTGACTTCCAAACATCTCCAGAAAAACATCTATCCCGATTTTAGTATCTTGCTCCGGGCTGTCTGGAAACGTAAATTCGTAATCATCAAAAATCATCAATCCCCCAACTTTCACCAACCTCCAGGATAAAATCGCATCTTGCAGGGCACTGGTGGGTTTGTGACAGCCGTCAACGTAGGCAATATCATAATATTCCGAAGTTAAATTAACTAATAAATCTTGAGAATAGCCTTCTAATTCAATGACTCGCTCTGCTAGTTCAGTTTTCGCAATATTCCCCTTAAAATGTTGTTGGAAGTGTAAATCAATGCAAGTAATTTTGGCTGTGGGGTGAGTTAAAATATTATCCAACAACCAGCAAGCAGACATTCCTTGAAAACTGCCGATTTCCACAACTTGAAATTCTGGAATTCCTGCCAAGGGTTGCAAATGTCGTCGCCAAATAGGGATATTGTGGGTAAACCAATCTTGGGTAAATTGATAATTTTTCGTCGCACATTCAGCCCACCCCCTCAATGCGCTGGCTTTTTGGTGACAGACAATTGCTTCGTCTAATTCGCCTAATTGTGGTAAAATGTTGCCTAAATCGTTGTAAGCTTGAGAATCATTGGGGGCGATCGCAATTTGGTGACGGTAAGTGGCAATTTGTGCGTATAACTCCCGTTGTTTCTGGCGCGCCTCATCCAGTTTGGCAACAACTTCCGGCACCTTGGGTTCTATTTGCAGCGCCATTCTATAAAAGACGATCGCACCTTCCAACTGTTTCTGCTTAGCTAAACTATTTCCTAAATTTAGATAAAATTCCGCTCCATCTAACTCAATCCCCAGCAATTTGTGGTAAATTTTGCCACTAGGAAGCATCTCAATATCTTGACAATAACTAACAATTGTGTTATCGAGACCAGACTCGCTACGTTTCCGCAAAACATATCCCAATCTCTGATTAATTCCCGTCAAATTTGGTTCAAGCTGAATCGCACGCAGGTAAGCAGCAACCGCTTCATCCCAGGATTTTTCACAGGTTAAGGCAATGCCCAAATTGAGGTAAAACCAAGGAACATTTGGATTTAATTCTATAGCTTGTCGGTAGCAAATCACCGCTTCTTCCCACACTTGTTTGTGAGCCAAAGCTTCCCCTAAGTAATTATGAGCCCAAGCCGAATTACTGTTAATTTTAAGGGCTTGGCGGTAACAGTTAATTGCTGCATCTAACTCACCCTTTTGTACCAAAATATTGCCCAATCCCAGGCAGGCACGAGCATATTTTGGATTGATTTCAATACTTTTTTGGTAACAGGAGATTGCCCTGTCTAATTCTCCTTGAGCCGCCCAAATTTTACCCAAACTGTGGTAAGATTCAAAGGAGTCGGGATTAATTTTAATGACTTTCCGGTAGTTGGCGATCGCCTCTTCCCACCTTTTTTCCCGAAATAGGACCTCTCCCAAATTATGATAAGCTATTAATAATTTAGGATCGATTTGAATTGCCCGCGAATAACATTCAATAGCCCGATCGCACTTATCTTGTTCCACTAAATGATTTCCGAGGGTGACGTACTCCTCAGCCGTTGCCCAATTCGGCTCGATATTAAAAGCTTGATACCAACACTCTGTAGCTGTTTCTTGCTTCTGCAACTGCGTCCAAACTATCGCCAACTGTCGGTAAGCAGCAGCAAATTTCGGTGCGAGGGAAATTGCTTTTTCACAAGCTGCGATCGCCTTTTCCCACTGTTTTAGCTGAGAATACAAAATGCCGAGATTAGCGTAAACTTCTGGTAAATTGGGATTGCGATCGATCGCCGCTTCATACCACTGTTTAGCTTGCTCAATTTCTCCTCGAAGCTGCATTACTTTTCCCAGTGTCTGACAAGCTGTCGCCAAATTCGGCTGAATTTTCAGGGCTGACTCACAAGCAGCCACCGCCTCATTTAACCTACCTTCAGCTAAATAAACTTCTGCTTGCTGACTCAAATCAACCGCTGCTTTTTCCATCTTATCAATCGAGGGCATAATTTCCACTACTCTAGACGCCAACTAACCCAAACCAACCACTTCAACCATCCTCTTGAGCGAACTCAAGTTCACCAAGATATCCTCTGTCAGGGAATTTTGATACATCAACTGTCTAATAGGATAACACTCAAAAGCCTCCCCAGTTAAAAAGTAATGTTCCAACTGCAAATATTGACTGGTTCCCCAGTAATAATGGCTGATATAATGAGGCGACATCAACTCAATTACTTTAGTTCCACCCTGACAAAAAAGCGTATTTGTCAACCCGCTACCGTGGGCTGCAACTATTACCTCAGCATGATAAAAATAGGCAATTTGCTCCTCCAGAGACATAGATTCAGGTAAAATAGAAACAAACCCAAATTCTGCCAAAACCTCAACCACATCTGCCTCATTCAAGACTCGCCGATATCTAGCTTTACTACGACTGATATAAAGCCGTTTTGGGTAGTGAGAACTAGGTATAATTCCCTTCAGAAACTCTCCTCTCAAAAAATCGATCGCCCAGCCAGAAGGCCAGCCCAAATATCCAGCAAAAGATGGTACAATTAACTCTGTGGCTTGAATGTGAGGCAGGCGATCGCTCTCCAAGACTTTTTCCTCTGGAATCCCCAGAATTCTCAGACTATCCCGTTGAAATTGATGCTGGCAACTATTCACCAAAAACCAATCAATCTCCGCCAAATCCCTACCACTTCGCCGCAGCAATTCTATTCTCGGCAAAACATCAACCATCCAGTGAAAATAGACATTTCCCGATAAACCAGAAAGCACCGCCACCCTACCTTCAATCTGCTTTAAAGGTGGAAAGGATTCTAAGTTAAAAACGCTATGTTTTCTGATATCATGTTTCTCGCATCCAGGCAAAAATCCCGGATAATCTCTCGACACATCACCCAACAAATAGTTATCAGGAGTAATCACTGCGATCGCCTTACAAATCAACCAATAATTTTCCTGTGGCACAATCCAACTTCGCCCATTAGGAATTGCAGCAACAAAAGTCTTGGGCGACTCCACAGGTAGCGGTTGCGAGTTGGACAAACGGCAAACTCCCCAACCCAAATGTATCGGATCGAACCACTTAGAAATTCGATGCAAACACAACCCACAAGTTAAACCACCACAATCAGAATTAGCTAATTGGGAATTGGCAATTGGCAATTGGCAATTGGAAGTATTTTCGGCCCTTGCATCGGCTGCATATTTCCAAACTATCTCAACATAATTACCCGCATCCAACCTAGCATTAACCAACCAATCCCAAGTAGATAAATAAATACCTTGAGGAAGTTCCATCGCCCTTGAATCTACGGCAATACAATCACCTTGTGGCGATAATTCCGGCTGTGAATAGCCGTAGGATTGCAACTCCAAAACTTTTTGATAATAATCGATCGCCCGTTCCCAATGGCCCTGTTTTTGCAGAACTTTTGCCAACTCAAAATAAACTTGCGGTAGAGCAGGCTGAATAGCCAAAGCCCTGTGGTATAGAAAAATAGCAGCATTTAAGCGCTTTTGCTTTACCAAAGAATTGCCCAGCCGCCAATAAAGCTCTGTATTTTGAGGCTGAATTTGTAAAGCTTTTTGATAGTAAATTGTCGCCGATTCGTGACCGCCGTACTCTGTTAAAGTATTCCCTAAATGTATGTAAATTTCTGCTAAATTATCGCAAATTTCACCCATTGAAAATTGGGCATTGAGAATAGCTTCTTTCTCTTTCTTTTCCCCCCTTGGGGCCGGGTTCTTTTTTCCCCCCTTGGGGGGGGTAGGGGGGGGTTCTTTTTTCCCCCCTTGGGGTGGGGTTCTTTTTTCCCCCCTTGGGGGTAAGGGGGGGGTGACTTCTGACTTCTTCCTTCCCCCTTTGGGGGATGCAGGGGCGGGTTGACTTCTGACTTCTTCCTGATTTTCCCCCCTTGGGGGGGGCAGGGGGGGGTTGACTTCTGACTTCCTTCCCATCAATGCTTGCAAAAATCTACCACAAGCTACGATCGCCTTTGAGAATTCATCATCATCATCTCTAGCAAATTGCTCCCTCTGTGCCAAATCACAATAAGCCTCAACAAAATCGGGTTTGACAGCAATTGCTTGGGCAAAATACGCCAAAGCTTGGGTAATTTTGCCCAAAGCCATCAGAGAAAATCCGGCATCAGTATAGCCCGAAATATAGTCGGGATTGAGCTCGACTACGCGATCGAAACAAGCAACAGCCGCCGAATGTTCCCCTTGTATTTGCCACGCCTTCCCCAGATTGTAATGAGCCAAAACCAGATCCGGCTCCAACTCGATCGCTCTTTGATAAGCTGCGATCGCCCCATCGGGATTTTTGTCAAGCAATACTTGAGCCAAATTATTATAAAGACTCGCCGAATCTGGCTGAATCGCCAGCCCAGCCAGGTAAATTTCCCTCGCTTCTGGAATGCGATCCTGCTTTACCAAAGTGCAGCCTAAATTGTTGTAAGCATCGATATAATCAGGCTGGAGAGCAATTACCTGTCGGTAGCTATCTATGGCTGCTTCGAGCTGATTATTTTCAGCTAAAACCACAGCCAGATTGTACAAAGCAAGTACATAATTGGGTTTGAGAGCGATCGCCTGTTGATAACAGTCGATCGCCCCCAACAAATTCCCCTGTTTATGAACCACATTACCCAAGTTATAATATAGTTCCGGCCAGTCTGGTTTCAAATCCAGAGCTTGCCGATAGTGAAAAGCCGCCTCATCCAGCCACCAATACTCGCTATATAATTGACCCAAATAAGCATGAGCCATAAAAAACCCTGGCGAAATTTCCAAAGCTTGCACAAAAGCATCTCTCGCCGCCGTCGGATCTCCCTGAGCTTCTAGGATTTCGCCCAAAGTCGTGTAAGCTGAGGGTGAAAAAGGCTGAAGTTCGATCGCCTTTTTGCAACAATCCATCGCCTCAGTTAACTTTCCCCGGTTCAAATAAACCTGGGCTTGCCCGATATATTCTTCAATACTCATTACTCGCCAGCAGTTGCAGTTTATTCACCCTAAATTTTAATGTTTAAACTTTTTGATATTTTACGATCCGCTCTATAAGACTTAGACAAAGTTAGACACCGTTAGATGTTTTTACTCTGATGCTTATTTCCTGTTTCAGCGTAGTCTCAGAATGACTTCTGAGGGTTTGTCTACTCCACAGGCAATCTCGGT
>NZ_JAHRFC010000169.1:0-5013 GCF_020883015.1 Microcoleus sp. CAWBG640 | reverse complement strand
AATTGTTTGCGGAAGCTTTGGCGATTTACTCCGAAGGGAAGTTTGCTGAAGCGGGGCGGCTGTTTGCAGAGTGTTGGCATCAGAATCAGGGCGATGGCGTTGCTAAAATTTATTGGGAACGCTGTCATTCTGCATTAGGGACTCCCAGAAAAATCCAAGACAGGCACAACAATCTAAACTAAGGAGAAAAATCCCAAACCAGATCGGTACATTAATCAGAGGGATATGCTGACGATCATAGGTGTCAACTTAAGCTGTCAGCGCATTAAGTCTGTTAGTCATCCCGCCAGTCCGACAGGGGTTTAAACCCCTGTCTCATAGAAGACAGTCGGTTGAAACCGACTGAATATTTGCCTGAAACCAATACAGATCAATTAACTCTTCAGTCCTCTTTGAGAGGACTTTCGCTATGAGACAGGGAATTCATTCCCTGTCGGACTATTGGTTTTACCTTAAGTTGACACCAATGGCTGACGATACACTATTACCAATTCCCAATTCCCAATAATCTTAATGCTTGACTACATCCGAGACGGAACCGAAATCTACACCAAATCCTTCGCCACAATTCGCGCCGAAGCAGACTTGTCAAACTTGCCCCCCGACTTAGAATCCGTCGCAGTGCGCCTGATACACAGTTGCGGCATGACAGATATTGTCACAGATTTAGCAGCTTCCCCCGGTGCCGCCACCGCTGGATACAACGCCCTTGTCGCCGGCGCGCCCATCCTCTGCGATTCCCGCATGGTAGCCGAAGGCATCACTCGCAAACGTCTCCCCGCCGATAATCCAGTGATTTGCACCCTCTGGCATCCCAGTGTCCCAGAATTAGCACTACAAATCGGCAATACTCGATCGGCCGCAGCCCTTGATTTGTGGCTAAATGATTTGGAAGGTGCCGTAGTTGCGATCGGCAATGCCCCGACTGCTTTGTTCCGACTGCTGGAAATGTTGGATGATGGAGCTCCGAAACCGGCTTTAATCCTGGGTTTCCCGGTTGGATTTGTGGGGGCGGCCGAATCTAAAGCGGAACTCGCGGAGAACAGTCGGGGAGTGCCATTTATTACAGTACATGGGCGGCGCGGCGGCAGTGCAATGGCAACGGCGGCCGTGAATGCGTTAGCTAAAAAGGACGAATTATGACTGAGACTACTGGTAAATTGTACGGTTTGGGTATTGGCCCTGGCGATCCAGAATTGATCACTTTGAAAGCTTATCGGATTTTGCGATCGGTCCCGGTGATTGCCTATCCGGCCATGGAAAATGGTAAGGTGTTGGCGCGGGCGATCGTCGCGGATTATCTTCGCCCGGAACAAATTGAGATTCCGATGCCACTGCCTTTTAGTCCGACGCGATCGTCTCAACCTTATTATGATATTGCGGCCGAGAAAATTGCAGTCCATCTGGAGCAAGGACGAGATGTGGCGGTGCTATGTGAGGGGGAACCTTTTCTCTACGGCAGTTTTATGTATCTATTTAATCGTTTGTCGGGAACATTTACGACGGAAGTTGTGCCGGGAATTTCTTCGACAATGGCGAGTGCAAGTGCCTTGGGAGTGCCGCTGACTTACCGTAATGATGTGTTAAGTATTATGCCTGCGACTCTGGATGCTGAGGTTTTGCGCGATCGACTGGCACTGGTTGATGCTGCTGTGATTATTAAGCTAGGCCGCCACTTTGCCAAAGTCAAGGATGTGTTGATTGAGTTGGGACAGTTCGATCGAGCATTATATATTGAACGCGCCACAATGCCCAATCAGGTCATTCGGGCGATCGCAGATGTCGATCCGGCAGAAGTTCCCTATTGGGCTCTGGTGATGATACCTAGCCAGCAAAAATCCGTCTCTTAAATTATAAGAAATACCCTGAAAACCCTGTGACTTTAGTCCAGGGATGAAAGGGCGTTGCAGGATAAATCATGCCTACTCTCAAAGAGGTTCAATGTAACGCTTAACTGTTTGTGTACAGATATATCCGCAAATCAAATTATTTTAAATGCGTCGCCGATAACTCAATTCTTTAAATAAAATATTGTAACAGATTCCACACTGACTGTCAATTGTAATTTCTCCATCTAATTGCTGGGCCAACATTTTAACCAATCGCAATCCTAGGGTTTCAGTATTTTCTACATCAAACCCTGGGGGAAATCCTCGACCATTGTCTTGAATACTTAAGTGAAATTCAGTTGGTACAATTTCTAAAAAATTAATTGTGATTTCACCTTGGCGAGTAGGAATGAAAGCATATTTTAAAGAATTAGACACCAGTTCGTTAATAATCAATCCGCAAGGAATTGCTGTCTCTATATTTAAATAAATTGGCTCTATATTCAGATTTATTTGGATCGAATCGTTGCACAAACCAAAAGATTGAAATAAATTAGCAACCAAGTTTTCTACGTAATTTTGAATGTCGATCCGAGCCAGATTATCAGATTGATAAAGTTGTTCGTGAATCAAAGCCATTGAATGAATCCGGCTCTGGCTTTCTGCAAATAAAAATAGCGTCGCTTCATCATCAATGTATTGAGCTTGAAGTTCTAGCAAACTCGAAATTACCTGCATATTATTTTTTACTCTGTGGTGAATCTCCTTGAGCAATACTTCTTTTTCCCGCAGTGTTCCTTGGAGGCGCGACTCGGCAAATTTGCGCTCGCTGATATCTTCGCAAATACCCGCCACGCGATACAGTTTCCCCGACTCATTGTAAATAGGAAAAGCTCGATCGCACACCCAACAAGTTGTGCCGTCGGGACGTAAAACCCTATATTCAGTGCTAGTAGATTCGCCGGCCACGATTCGCCCAAATGACTGATGCAAAAGGTTTTGGTCTTCAGGATGCACCCAATCTATCCAATTGTAGTTATGGGCGTACAAATCTTCGCGCGATCGCCCCCAGATTTGTTCGTAAGCTGGGCTGACATACAAAATATCGGTCAACTCAACAGAAACTAGCCAGAAAGAATCTTGGATATTTTCTGCTAGCTGACGGAAGCGTTCTTCACTTTCCCGGAGAGCTTTTTGGGCCTGTTTCCTTTCGGTAGTATTCCGAGAAACTCCGACGGTCATTACCACTTTACCTTCCGTGTCAAAAATAGGTGATTTAATTGTGTCGAAATAGTTGACTTCTCCGTAACTATTTTTCAGAGGTTCTTCTAAGATTTGCCGAACTTCACCAGTGTTGAATACGCTGGCATCGTCGAGGATATATTGCTGAGTATATTCGGGTTCTTGAAGCTCAGCGTCAATCCTACCTATCAGTTCCGAATTTTCCCTTTGGTAATAGTCGCGAAAGGCTTTGTTTGCCCAGACAATGCGAGATTCTGGTCCTTTTACCAGTATGATGTCTGTAATAGCATCAAGAATTTGCTGGTACATTTGTTTGGCATCTTGTAGTTCTTTTTGGACTTTTTTTCGCTCGCTGATATCTTCTGCAATGCCAACTATACGGTAGACTTCACCCGTTGCATTTGTAATCGGAAAAGCGCGGTCTCGAATCCAGCTAATTTCCCCATTCGGTTTAACTAATCGATACTCTTCATCGTATTCACCCAATATTTGTTTAGGTAAATTGCCAATAATTCGCTGTCGATCTTCTGGATGAATCGGCTCTAAAAAAGATTTTGGTGCAGCATACAATTCCGCACACTTTCTACCCCAAATCTTTTCGTAAGCAGGGCTGACGTAAATCATTTCATCTTTAGGAAGATCGCTAATCCAAAACACACTTTCGATATTTTCTGCTAGCTGTCTAAACCTTTCTTCGCTTTCTTTAAGTGCTGCTTCTGCTTGTTTTCGTGCGGTAATATCGCACTCCACGCCAAAATATCCGACGATTCTGCCATAAGTATCATAAATGCAAATATAGTCAGCTTTGACGCAAATTGGAGTCCCGTCCAACTTGCGATTGTCACATTCTATATGAATTCTGCCCGCTTCAAATAATTGCCTAATAACCTCTCTACCATCAGCCAAGTTGTGGGATAAGAAAAAGTTAAGCGGCTGACCAATAAACTCTTCCCTAGTAGAACCATATTGAGTTATCAAAGCATCATTTGCCTTCGTTACTCGCCCCTTAGAAAATACAAAATCCAAGACTTGTTCTTGGTCAACTGTATCATCCCACTGTACAGGTTCATCTAGCATTATAAATAAAAAGCCATCTACAGATTGAGAAAAAAACAGTTCTAGCTGTTGCTGACTTTCCCTCAAAGCTTCTTCTGTGCGCCAGCGATCGATAATTTCTTCTCGCAACAGTTGGTTGGCGATTTTTAAATCCTCAGTACGCTTTTGATATTTAATTTTGAGATCGTTTTTAATTAATCCCAGCGCTATTTCTGCTTGCTGTTGTGCTGCTATATCTTGAATTCGGTAATGTTCCTGGCTTTTTTGGAGAGATGCGATGAACCCGGTGCGAGTCTCGGCGAGATCCAATTGAGTGTTGGAATCCAAGCCGCAGAGATATTGGACGGCTTGGAGTTGTGTCCGTAAATATACGCACAATTCTTTTTGTTGCTGTAACTCCTGTTCGAGTTTTCGGATTTTTAATTTTTGCTCGGCTACTAATGCTTCGCAGGTGTCAAGAGTTTCATCGTCGCCTGTGGGATGAATACACATACTCGGTAGTGAATTGGCAGTTCCAAACTTGAATTTTTTCAAGCCTAACATTTTCTAAACAAACAAAACCCACTCCCAGCGGGTTGAATTTGTGGATGGAACAAAAGCGGTTAAAACTGCTTTTACACAAACAAAACCCGCTGGCGCGGGTTGAATTTCTTTAGTCCCCTAGGAGTGGACTTCGTTGTTGTAGGAGCGAATTATATTCGCGCTGAATATTCTTTTTAAAGCTGAGGAACGTACTGTTCTTTTTCGGGGACAAAAGTGTATTCAGCCACTATTTGCCGGAATTCTTCACCGTCGATGGTTTCTTTTTCAATCAACAAATCAACTAGGCGATCGATTACTGTGCGATTTTCCCGAATAATTCGGCGGGCATCATTGTAGCAATGAT
>NZ_JAHRFC010000168.1:0-5053 GCF_020883015.1 Microcoleus sp. CAWBG640 | reverse complement strand
GAACGGGACAGACGGGGCTCGAACCCGCAACTTCCGCCGTGACAGGGCGGTGCTCTAACCAATTGAACTACTGTCCCTCGTTTTTGCCTTTCTTTCAGGCACAATTTCTATTATGCTTATAACCGTACCGTTTGTCAAGAGGTTTTTTGAACTTTTATTTTGAAGCCCAAAATCTGAGTCTCCTGCAACGGACTGAAGTTGTTGTCACTCACCAAAACCAGACCTCTGCTACCATCGCCTAAAACCGGGCCCAATGTCAAGCCCTCAATATTGTCTAGGGGGACTTTCAGAGTTTCCAAGTCCAGCAGCAGCCGTTTTTGAGCCAGAGAAACCTCACTGAGACGGCTTTTGAGGCTTTCAAGTCCTTCGATGCGATCGCTCTTTTCCAGAGAAATCTCAAAAAGCTTAATAGTAGTTCCAGTTTCCAGAGAGAAAGCACGCTCTAAACTCAGCAAGCGATTTTCGTCGATCGCCAGTAAATCCACTAAACCATTAGCCGTTAATTTTCCCGCAGGATTAGCGCCCGCTGGTAGCGGTTCGGTGATGTAAAGGAATTCTCGCTCCACATTCCCACTCACCGCATCGTACCGCAAAATCCGGCACGGACTGCCACTTTCTAACGAAGCCACCCCACCATCTTGAACCAAAGCATTTTCCGTGGCTGTAAATAGATATTGGCGATCGGGAGTCAAAGTCAAACTTTCAAATGCTAGATTGTTGCGGATACCTTTAGTCCCTTTGTCATCTGGCAAAAACAGCTCAGGAATTGGCAGAGTTTTCAGCAGTTTACCATCGAGGGAGAATTCTTTGATAAAAGGACTGATGTGGCGATCGACATCTCCCTCAGAAGAAACAAACACACTGTTACCAGTAAAAGCAATCCCTTCAGGATCTAAACTTAACTCTGGAAAACTCTTACCGTTTTCATCAAGTAAAGTTGTAACACCAGTAAAAGCAACTTGCTCTTTTTCTAGCTTACCATATTGCAAATTTATTTTGATAGAATAGAAACGTGCCGGAGCCTTGCTGCTGCGGTCATCAGAAATGGCATAATAAACTTGTTTATCAGCATCATAAGTAATTCCCGAAAGTCCACCAATTTCCGTCCCCCCAAACAGAGAACCCGTCGGAAATATCACCCTACCGATAAAATCTATTTGAGTTACAGCAAAAGATTGAGCTGACAGATTGAGCAAAATAACAGCAGCCGCTGCTACCAAAAAACAGACAATAAATATAGTTACTTTTGCTAGGTTTCGCATTCTCCGAATAAATACATTATTACCTATCTTCTTCCCTTTCTTCCTTCGCGCCCTTCGCGTCTTCGCGGTTCGTTAAATCATAAATTCAAGGTTCATGATTTAGCAAAAAATTGGTCAACCAATCCTTAACCACATAAGTAGCACGACAATCATCCTCATTGTAGCGGACGATCGCCTCCAAGAGAGAGCGATCGCCAGTTGTCAACCATTCCTCGTACCAACAGACACACTGAGCACCATTAGCCTTAGCATCTCGCCACTCAAAACCCAGCCAACGGGCGATGGGTTTAAGCGCATAACTTTCCACCGGCATAATCGCCTTTTGGGTTACATATTTATGGATATCCACAAAGCGTTTCAGCACAGGTTTCCATAGATAAACTGGCGTGTTGTAAAGTTTAGCTAATCGCTTAAAAGTCTTAATTTCGTAGTCGCAGAAGTGAAAAATTGGCGCTATGGGATAACTCCACATTAATTCTAAAAATTGTTCCCAGGCTAATCTTTCTTCTGCCGCACTTTCCGCCAAAAACGGGTAGTATTTTTCGGTTTTATTGTACCTATCAAGGACTAAAACTCCGTGGAGGTAATCTAGATTTAATTCTGGTTCTGCTTCAATATCAAAGTAGAGTTCTATCGGTGCGATCGGCAAAAACACCGATTGGGAATAAGGAATTGGTTTTTTGCGGAGAATCGGCGCAGGTACAGAAAGTTTAGCCTGTTTATTTTGCCTAGATGATTTATCGACTTCGAGCAAAGAAACCGGATTTTTTACCGAATTTGCGGGCTGCGACGAAGTATTTTGGTAAAAAAAACCAGTTTCTAGACTTCCACTATTTTTGAGTTGCTCAATGGCGAGGTTATTCAAAATATTGTCTGCAATATCGGGTACTATTTCAGATTGGCTATCTGCGGCATAATTCTCACTTCCTTCTTCCCCCCAAGGGGAGGCTTCTTTTGCCCCCCAAGGGGAGGCTTCTTTTGCCCCCCAAGGGGAGGCTTCTTTTGCCCCCCAAGGGGGGGCTTCTTTTGCCCCCCAAGGGGAGGCTTCTTTTGCCCCCCAAGGGGGGGCTTCTTTTGCCCCCCAAGGGGGGGCTTCTTTTGCCCCCCAAGGGGGGGCTTCTTCTTCCCCCCTGGGGGGGGCTTCTTCTTCCCCCCTTGGGGGGGGTAGGGGGGGGTTCTTCTTCCCCTCTTGGGTGGAATAGGGGGAGGTTATTCTTATTTCCTTGAGGGGTGTAGGGGGCGGTTCATCTCGCACAAATGGCTGATTCAAAAAAGTCGATCGCGCTTGCTGCACCACATCGACAGCTACTCCCGCGACAAACTCAGGATAACTCGCCAATAAATCGGAATTAGCATTAGCCAAAGATTCTAAATCTGTCAATCCGAGAACTTTTAGGGTAGCATATCGCTTAGCCGTAACTCCCGGCAATAGCGACAGGTGTTTAATAGATGTGGCTTCCTCATGACAAGTGCTATACCAAGTGCAAAGAGTGCACTTTTGGCGGGAAATAAAAACTTCTGGTTTCGCCTTAATTTCTAACATTTTAATGCACTCATCCAACATCTCAAACATCTGAGGCATTCGCTGGTGGAGATTCACCGCCCAAAGTCCTTTTGTTCGCAGCATTAACCACGCCTTTTCTGGCATAGTTCCCTGGACAGAAGCTAACACTTGTGCGTGAAAAGCGGCAATAATTTGATAGTCTAGTTTTGGTCGCTTGCTGAGCCAAATATCTGCCGTCGCATAACTCCAATCGCCAAATTTGGAAGTACCCGGCTGTTTGATTAATAAATGCGGGCGGCTGACGAGGTTGATTTCGGAAGAGTGCAGGATTGAGGAGGAAAGATGAACTGGAGTTTCGGGAATTTCGCCGATGTCTGGCAAATATTGAGGCTCAATTCCTAAGAGAGAATCTGTTTCACCGTTGGTTTTGCCTAATTCACCTTGGTACAGGACTCCTCGATAAATGCGATCGACTCCTTGCTGCATTAAACTTAAAGTAGCCGCCGCCCCAGCCGCCCAATCCCCTCTAGGATAAGATGGTTGTTGGTAACTCTCAGATTCTAAAGTTTCCTGCTGGTATGTGGCGCTGTCACGCATCAATTTTAGCAGAAAATCGCTTGGTGGATCTTGTTGTTTCCAGTCTCCGCAAGTGTCTAAAAATGCTCGGAGATTGCATCGCTGATAGGAAAGTAGCAGTTTGTCAGTTATTAACATTTATTAGTGTTAGCAGAAGGAAGAGGGAAGAGGGAAGAAGCTTTTTTGAGAGAGATTTTTGACGATCGACATTATGTAATATTAACGCTATCAATTAATTTCGCAGCAAAAATGACAAAAGACAAACACCGACAACAGTTTCCAGCTTTGGCCAATAAAGCTTATTTTAACTACGGCGGACAAGGGCCGTTGCCTGAGCCTGCTTTAGAGGCGATTTATGGGGCATACAAACGGGTGCAGGTTGGGGGGCCGTTTTCGGGGGAAATCGGTGCTTGGGTGGTTCAGGAGGCGATGCTGACGCGGCGGGCGATCGCAAACGAGTTAGCCGTCCCTCCTGAAACGATCGCCCTGACGGAAGATGTCACCGTCGGCTGCAATATTGCTCTGTGGGGCATTGATTGGCATCCGGGCGACCATTTATTGCTCTCTGACTGCGAACATCCGGGCATTGTAGCTAGTGTAATGGAATTGCAGCGCCGTTTCAACATAGAGGTTTCGGTTTGTCCCTTGGCGGCTACTTTGAATGAGGGGGATGCGGTGGCGGTAATTGCTAATTATTTGCAGCCGAATACTCGTTTGTTGGTAATCAGTCATATTTTGTGGAATACTGGCCAAGTTTTGCCTCTGACTGAGATTGTGAAAGTGTGTCATCAAGGTTATGAACCCCCCCTAGCCCCCCCTTGGCAAGGGGGGGAACAAGTATTGAATGAACCCCCCCTAACCCCCCCTTGGCAAGGGGGGGAACAAGTATTGAATGAACCCCCCCTAACCCCCCCTTGGCAAGGGGGGGGACAAGAAGATTTGTCTGTGGAGAATCACAAAGTTAGAGTGTTAGTTGATGCGGCTCAATCTGTGGGGGTTTTGCCTTTGAATTTGATTGAGTCTGGAGTTGATTTTTATGCTTTTACGGGTCATAAATGGTGGTGCGGCCCGGAAGGTTTGGGAGGACTTTATGTGAGTGCGGATGCTTTGGCAGATTTGCATCCGGTGTTTATCGGTTGGCGGGGAATTGTCACGGATGCTAATGCTAAGCCTATTGGCTTAAAACCGGGGGCTCAACGTTACGAAATTGCGACTTCGGCTTATCCTTTATATGCGGGATTGCGAAGTGCGATCGCCCTGCAAGACGAATGGGGTACAGTTGAAGAAAGGTATGCAGAAATCTGCCGTTTGAGTAAGTATCTCTGGGAGGGTTTATCAGAGTTGAGTCATGTAGAATGTTTGCGAACATCTGCACCAGAAGCGGGTTTAGTTTCGTTTCGATTAACTAATGGGATGCCGCACAAAAAGCTTGTTGATTTGTTGGATAAACAGGGAATTATGGTGCGGACAATTCTGAATCCAGATTGCGTGCGGGCTTGCGTTCACTATTTTACCACTGAGGCGGAGATTGATAAGTTGGTTGGGGAAATAGCCATTCAATTAGGATAGTCGGAGCGGGTTGATTAAGATTATTTATTAGCCTCAAATAATATCTGTAAAACCCGCCCCCCCCAACGACAAATCAATGATAAAAATTGACCAACCTCAAAAACCCGCCCCACCCAACGACAAATCAATGACAAAAATCGAC
>NZ_JAHRFC010000167.1:0-5074 GCF_020883015.1 Microcoleus sp. CAWBG640 | reverse complement strand
AGCTCTTTCCGAGCCTTAGAAAAGTTAGCCAAGAAAGGGCAACTTAATCAAAAACCGAGATTGCCCAAGTACAGAACTCCCGGCGGTATGTACCAGATTTCCTATCCGGGACAAGCCTTGAAAATAGAGTGCGATCGGGTGAGACTGCCTCTAGGAAACAAAGGTAAAGAACACTTCGGGTAATATCATCAGAAAATCAAAAGTAGCCACAGACTCAATAATTGAGCGAGTGGGTAGAGGGTTGCTGACTAACCCTTTAAGAATTAAACTTTGGGTGGATTCATCCCCCAAATTTTCTCCTTAAGAATCCCCGCGTCTTCAGACCGGGGAGTGTCAAAATTAGTTTAAAAACAAAACACTTAACAGGGGTGTAGATTCCAGCCGATCGCCCAACTAACTATTCTAAGATAAGTGATTGCTATGTCAACTTTTTTTCTAAAAAATTTAGCTGCTCAACTTTCAGGAAAAGTTAATTTACGAACAGTGGTCATAGTACCCTTTGTGTTGCAAGTATTTGCAGCCGTGGGACTGGTGGGATATTTATCATTTAAAAACGGCCAAAGGTCAGTAAATGACCTGGCTGGTCAATTGATGAGCGAAGTCAGCAATCGCATTGAACAAAATTTAAAAACCTATCTAGAAACTCCTCACCAGATTAATCAAAGCAAACAAGATGCTGTGACATTGGGTTTTGTGAACATGAAAGACTTGTCAGCTTGGGAGAAATATCTATGGAGACAAGTGCAACTATACCCTTACATTAATTTTACGTCGCTGGGCAATAAAAATGGAGAGTATCGCACGGGAGAAAAGATGTCCGATGGCACATTATTGATTAACGCATCAGGCCCCTCCACAGGTTTTGACTTTCATTCCTACCATACCAACGATAAAGGCGATCGGACCACAGTAGCAGCCGTTGTCAAAAATTTTGATATCCGACAACACCCTTCTTATACCTTAGCCGCCTTAGAAGGTAAAGCCACTTGGAGTTCTGTCTACGTATCCTTCCTCGAACCAACATTAATCATCAGTGCCCTCAAACCAGTCTACAACAGCCAAAAACAGCTAGAAGGGGTCTTAGTTACAGCTTTGCGTCTCGATGCCATAGGTCAATTTTTAAATAGCCTCAAAATCGGCAAATCAGGTCAGACATTTATTGTAGACAAAAACGGCATACTCCTTGCAACTTCCACAGCCGAAAAACCTTTTAGAACTCAAAAAACTAAAAAAGAACTGTTTAAAGTTACCGAAAGTAGCGATGCTGTAACTCAAGCAACAGCTAAATATTTAGCAACTAAATTTGAAGACTTGCACAAAATTGAAAACTCCCAGCAAATCAATTTTGCAATTAACGGGAAACAGCAATTTTTAAAAGTTCTGCCATTTAAAGACGGCAAAGGTTTAGATTGGTTAATTGTCGTCGTTGTTCCCGAAGCCGACTTTATGGCACAGATTGATGCCAACACCCGCACTACAGTGCTGCTATGTCTAGCTGCTTTGGCGATGGCAACAGTGGTGGGAATTTGGACATCCCGCTGGATTGTCAAACCTATTCTCGAACTGAAAGACGCAGCCACAGCTTTATCTGAAGGACAATTTGACAGAACTGTAAAACTCGATAGAAGCGACGAATTAGGCATACTTGCCACAGCTTTTAATAGTATGGCTGCACAACTGCAAGCATCTTTTACCGCCTTAGAAACTAAAAATAGCGAATTGCAGCGACTGGACAAACTCAAAGACGAATTCTTAGCCAATACTTCCCACGAACTCCGCACTCCCCTCAACGGGATTATTGGTATTGCAGAATCTTTAATAGACGGTGCTACCGGAACACTGCCAGAAAAAACTAATATGAACTTAGCTTTGATTTCATCTTCTGGCAAAAGACTGTCATCTTTAATTAACGACATTCTAGACTTTTCTCAACTCAAGCACAAAACTCTAGATCTGCAAATTAAACCCGTTGGTATCCGGGAAATTGTCTACATAATTCTGACTTTATCTAAGCCCTCAGTAGGTAACAAAAATTTACTGTTAATCAATTCCATCAGTCCAGAATTGCCACCAGTGGCCGCCGATGAAAATCGTTTAGAACAAATACTTTACAATTTAATCGGTAATGCGATTAAATTTACGGAAAATGGGAATGTAGAAATTTCAGCAGAATTGTTAAGGGACAATGAAAAATCATCAACACCTAGTTCCCAAGTAGCGATTACTGTCTCGGACACCGGCATTGGCATCGCCGAGGAAAAATTAGAGCGAATTTTTGAATCCTTTGAACAAGCTGACGGTTCCACTGCTAGAGAATTTGGTGGTACGGGTTTAGGTTTGGCTGTGGTGAAGCAATTAGTTGAATTGCACGGAGGCCAAATTCGGGTATCTTCAACTGTAGGAGTTGGTTCTCAATTTACGTTTACTTTGCCAGTCTCTGAAAGTCAACCAGAAGCTAGCAGCAGGTATCCCCTTCTGGCTCAGGAGGGCGATCGCAATTTAATCAATCATCAGGTTACAGCCGAATTACCGATGATACATTCTCAGTTACCAGCTAATGAAGAACTACTGCCAAATGATAAAATTAAAATCTTGATTGTCGATGATGAGCCGATTAATATTCAGGTGTTAATCAACAGTCTTTCTATTGAAAATTATGCGATTACTCAAGCTAGCAATGGGCTGGAAGCCTTAAGTTTGATCGAAAATGGATTTAAGCCTGACTTAATGTTACTTGATGTCATGATGCCCCGGATGACTGGTTATGAAGTGTGTCGAGAAGTTCGCAAAATATACTCGCCTTTAGAATTACCGATTTTGATGTTGACTGCGAAAAATCAAACCTCTGATTTGGTAGAAGCTTTTAACTTAGAAGCTAATGATTATGTAACTAAACCTTTTATCAAAAAGGAATTGTTGGCCAGAATTAATACTCAAATTCGTTTGGCAAAATTGAATGCAGCTTACGGCAGATTTGTGCCTCACGATTTTTTGAATTTGCTTGAAAAGCCTAGTATTATTGAAGTTAGATTAGGGGAAAATAAAGAAAGAAAGATGACTGTTTTGTTTGCTGATATTCGCTCATTTACGGTGCTGTCAGAACAAATGACACCTACAGAAAATTTTGCTTTTATTAATAACTATCTAGGCAGAGTTAGCCCAGCAATTAGAAAAAATAATGGGTTTATTGACAAATATATTGGGGATGCAGTCATGGCACTGTTTCCTACTTTTCCTGATGATGGGGTTCGAGCAGCCATTGAGATGCAGAAAGAAGTAAATGTTTATAACCAACAGCGACAAGAAAGTGGCTTGGCTCCTATTTCGATCGGCATTGGTTTACACGTTGGTAATTTAATGTTGGGCACAATTGGTGAGCGAGAACGGATGGAAAGTACAGTGATTGCTGATGCGGTGAATCTGGCTTCTCGTTTGGAAGGGTTGACTAAGGTTTATGGTGCTGGAATTTTAGTTAGCGATGCTGTTATATATGCTTTGAGCGATCGCGAACAATATAAGTACCGATTTGTTGATCGAGTCACAGTGAAAGGGAAAACAACTGCTGTGTCGGTGTTTGAGATTTACGATACAGAAACAGAGCAAACTATTGCACTCAAACAGCAAACTGCGGAGGTTTTTCAACAAGGTTTAGATTTGTACTATCAACAAAAATTTGTTTCTGCACAAAAGACTTTTCAGAATATTTTACAAATTAATCCTGAAGATAAGGTAGCAATGCTCTATTTCAAACGAGCTCGTAAGTATCGAATGTACGGAGCACCGGATGGCTGGGTAGGGGTGGAAGCTTTGACTGAAAAATAGGGAATAGGGATTGAGGATTGGGGATTTGGAATCAACAGTTAACAGTCAACTGTCAACTGTCAAAAATTTGGTGTCACCCAAATCGATATCGGTCCTAATTAATTTACTGACCCGTAGCCGATCGCCCTTGTTTGCCCAGTCTGATTAACACAAAATAGGATAAGTAAACTACATAAATTGCTAAACCTATCATCGCTAAAAACCCCAAAAATTGAGGGTTAGTGTGAGGGTGAAACATCTGTTTGTACAGCCAAGGTGGGTCAAGCCAAATGCGGCAAAATGGTTCCTCAATGATTTGACTTTGAGATTGGAAGGCGCAAGTTAAGAAGGGAATTTGAGCGATCGCACCCAATCCGCTGTAAACAGTAATCGCCCATCGCCAAGCAGTAAAAGCCAGTTTCAGAGGCGACTGGGGTCGATCGGCAATTTCTTCGTTCAAATCCGCCCAAAACCACAAACTAGCAGGAATCAAAGCCCTGGCGATCGCCGACGACACAAAGCCCACAGGCAGGGCTGCGATCATTAGGTAAAGTGTAATTGCTAGCAAACTCGCCACTCGCCAATAGATAATCGACAAACGGACGATCGCCTCAGAAGAAGCAAAAACAGCCCAAATCAGCACTACCAGCGGGATCGAAACCGTTAATAACACAGACAACCGATAATCCATCCAGACTAGCGGTTGAAACCAAGGTCCGGTCGCTGCCAATAAAAGACTTAACATCTTTGGGAAAATATACTCACTTATTTGTGGAAAATCTTACTACAAAAAAGCCAAAAAATCAGCAACTGGGACATCTTGTCATGTTCCTGTTGCTGCTTCACTTTTGGCAGATCTAGGCTGCGTAGTGCGAACTATCAGACGCATTGTGACTACCTGTGTTTTTGCGATCGAGCTAAAGAAAAGGATAGAGGGCAAATTTCGCCCTCACCTTTTGCTTCAATCTCTAAATTGCAGGTTTATTCCTCGTAGATGCGGCACTCAGCAGCGTCAGGATTGTTGTCGCAATATTGTTCAAAGGAATTCTTAGGTTTAACTTGCTTTTGGTGAGAGGCTTCTGCTTGAAGTTCTTCAACTGCGTCCCAGGCGGCCGCACACTCGCCAGACGTGCTGCCACTTACGTCGCAGACTGCACGAGCGTTTACGAGTTCTTCTTCAATTTTTTCTTGGATGTTGCCCGCGGGTGTTGTTGTCATATTCACCTATATCATCAATAGAGGAAAGGTTTTTGTTGCTCTATAGAACCTATCG
>NZ_JAHRFC010000166.1:0-5311 GCF_020883015.1 Microcoleus sp. CAWBG640 | reverse complement strand
TCATGCTATTTAGGCGATCGGCCTACGAAAAAATCGGCGGTCACGAAGCAGTTGCTGGCGAAATTGTCGAAGATGTGGAATTATCCAGACGCATCAAACGTGCGGGTTTAAAGCTAGGACTTTATGCCGGGTCAAATTTGGCATTTGTGCGGATGTATAGGTCTTGGAGCGCCTTGTGGGAAGGCTGGACAAAGAATTTATATCTGGGTGCTAACCGCAGTTGGGTAGCAATGGTTTACATGGCCGCAATTATGTTATTTCTCTATCCAATTCCCTGGATCGGATTATTCATTATTCTCAAAGATCTAATTTCCTTCTTCCTTCTTCCTTCTTCCTTCTTCCTTCTTCCTTCTTCCTTCTTCCTTCTTCCTTCTTCCTTCTTCCTTCTTCCTTCTTCCCTGTTAGCAATAATCGTAATTTGGCAACAGTACAATCTGCGACGTTTAGGTGCCCAGATTTCCGACTGTTCCACGAAATACTGGTGGTTGGGAGGTTTGGGAGGAACATTAGTGGCGGCGATCGCGATCGGGTCTGCAATTAAAACCGAAACTGGTTGGGGATGGACTTGGCGCGGTAGACCATTACAAATCAAGACTTAATCGCAAGCAAGAAATCAGGATTCGCCAATCCCCATAGGTGTCAACAATCGCCAGAAAGCCCGCTAAGTCCGCTAGTCATCCCCCAAGTCCTAAGCGGGGTTTCAACCCTTGCCGGACTATGAGTTTTACCTGGTTGTTGACACTAATGGGTACTGCCCTGTCCGACTATTAATGTGGGATAATTGAGTACAACCGAGCATTAGTTCGCAACATTTATTTATATATAGCAATTCTAAATCATTTGTGAATTTCTTGCTCCCTCCCCTTAATAAGGGGAGGGTTGGGGTGGGGTAAAAACTTTACGACTCATATAGGACTGCTATATAGCAATTCTAAATCATTTGTAAATTTCTTGCTCCCTCCCCTTAATAAGGGGAGGGTTGGGGTGGGGTAAAAACTTTACGACTCATATAGGACTGCTATATAGCAATTCTAAATCATTTGTAAATTTCTTGCTCCCTCCCCTTAATAAGGGGAGGGTTGGGGTGGGGTAAAAACTTTACGACTCATATAGGACTGCTATATAGCAATTCTAAATCATTTGTGAATTTCTTGCTCCCTCCCCGCGAGTTCGGGGAGGGTTGGGGTGGGGTAAAAAACTTGCGACTCATTTAGGACTGCTATATGACTTTTATGAAGTCAAAATTATGACTTTTATGAATTGACTTTGATATATGCTTATTTGATAATATCAATAAACATTCTTTTAGATCGAATAGGAAGCAAGCTCATGTCAGTTTACACTCTGAGCGATTTCACGAATCACAATTCAGATTTGTTGCAACGTGCTTCAAAACATAGCTGTCAGCTCTGTGACAGCCGCCCTGAAACCTCAGATGCCAGCGCCGAGCGATCAGCCTCTCAAGCTTTCACCTTCAGCAACTCTAACGATATCGATGCTCTGCTCGAAAGCAGCATCAACCCCCAACAGCCAGCAAAATGGAACGTTGCTCCCGGTGGCACCCTCACCTACAGTTTTGTGAGTGCTAGCAGCGCGAACAGTTATTTTGCATCTAGAAACGAAACTAATATTCAGGAAGTTAACGATCGCATCAAACAGAATATCCGTCAAATCTTGCGGGACAATTACGCCACAGTTTTGCCACTCAACTTTGTAGAAGTTCCAGACTCCGCCCAAAGCAACATCAGAATTATGTTTTCCGACGGGCCGGGTGCTGAGGGCTATGCCTACAGTTATACTCCGGGTTTGTTGCGCGGTGGCGCCATCCACCTTCAAAAGCTCTATGAAAACGATCCGCAAACAGCTTTTTCCACAGGCCCCGGCAGTTACGGCTACTATACTTTAATTCATGAAATCGGTCACGCCATGGGTTTAAAGCACCCCGGCAACTACAACTTCGGCAGCAATGGAACAGCAAACTCCGCAGACCCTCCCTATCTTCCATTGGACAAGGACAACACCAGAAATACGATCATGTCCTACAATGCCGCATATAAAACATTTAACGACCCCAACGCCGAAAATCCCCGGAGTTTGATGCCTTATGACATTCGGGCCTTGCAGTATCTCTACGGCACCCGCAGCGACTGGAACGGCGGCGATAATGTTTACAAATTTGACAGCAGTAATTTTAATACCGTTGAAACTATCTGGGACGGCGGTGGTAGTGATACTTTGGACTTTTCGGCACTGCCTGCCAACGATGTTTATCGTTTGGACATGAATCAGGGTAAGTCGCTAACAGCAAAAAGCGCTTTGGGAGATCTCAACTACTATTTAGAACCTTCGCAGTTGCCACCAGGTGCCGATCCCGATCGCTTTTACTGGACTGAAAACTTTGGCACCTACATTGCTTTTGGCGCAAATATCGAAAATCTGGTGGGTTCGCCGGGAAATGACGAGGCAGTTGGAAACGAATTAGCTAACAGTATTCTAGGCGGTGCGGGGGACGACACGATTAGTGGGCTGCGACAAAACGATACTTTGGATGGTGGCGAAGGCGATGACTATCTTTATGGCAACAAAGGCAGCGATGTGTTAACTGGTGGGGGCGGTGACGATGTGCTGTGGGGCGGTCAGGGGAACGATACTATTATCACTGGTTTCGGTCGCGATCGCATTGTGTTACAGCCGGATGGGGGTACAGATACAATTCTTGATTTTGCCGATGGTTTTGACTACCTGGCGTTGGTTCAAGGTTTGAAATTCGAGCAACTGTCGATCGTACCTTCAGCTAATGGTACTGAAATTAAGCTCGGCAGCACCGGACAAGTCTTGGTCGAGTTGCCCGGAACTCCCATAAGTGCGATCGGGAAATTTGATTTTTTTGTTGCTTAAAGTATGTTTTTTTGAGCCCCGCTGCTGCAAAAAATCGGAGATCAAAGTACGCTGTTTTTACCCTGCCGCATAAACAAAAGCAGGTACACGCTTATAAGCAGGCGTGCCCGATCGCTTTTCAATCTCCGGGTGAAAAATCACATTAACTTCAGGATAAAACATCAAAGCAGCACCCACACGCACCGCCCCATAAATCACCTCAACATTCTCCATTTTTCCCACATTTCCCTGCACCGTAACCCGCTGATGTTCTGCCAAACCAGCACTTTTTGCATCGGCCGGATTCATCAAAATGCAATTCCGGTGTGGCATTCCCCGATACTTGTCATCAATTTTGTAAACCACAGTATTATGCTGAGAATAGCTGCGCCCCGTCATCAATGCCACAACGATACCCCGCACTGATGGTGACACTCCAAACTCTTGGGCTTCCGGTAGTTTCAGATGAGGTAAAGGCGTGATAAACATCTTCGCTTTACCAGACTCTGTAGGGAATTTAGGTTCGGTAAAAATGCGACCACTAATGGTAAATTCCTCTTTTGTTTCATCAATTTTGCCAATTTTTTCATAGCCAGGAATAGTTTGAGCAATCAGTTTTCTCACATATTTTGTGTCCTGAAGTTGACGCCAATCTACGGGATAAGTCCCGTGAATTCTGCTAGCTAATTCTGTTAAAAATGTCACTTCAGGAATCAAATCAGCATCAGTGAGATGAGTTTTGCCCTCATCATTGAAACGCACAAAATTATTCCCCGATTCCACAGTGGTTTTGTGAGGATTTTCAAATCTATTTAAAACCGGAATCACAATAGTATTGTGTTTAGCCAATCCGTTAAAATGCCCTAAATTGGGTTTAGTGGCGAGGTAAATAATAGTTTCAATTTTACCTAACGCGCGTTTTGCTTGAGTTGAATCTGGATTCGCCCCATACAAATTACCGCCCAGACAAATCAGCGTATCGACTTTCCCTGCATCTGCTGCTTCAATGAGCGATCGCGTTTCGTAGCCCTTAACGCGGCTGAGGGGGCGATCCAACAATTTTTCTAAAGCTTCTTGGATTTCTTTTTTCAGCTTCACTGTCACGCCCATAGAGCCAAATCCTTGGACGTTTGAGTGTCCCCTCACCGGTATTAATCCCGCCCCTTCTTTACCGACATTTCCGGTCATTAAGGCAGTATTGCCAATACTGAAAACATTATCTACACCGTTCTCATGTTGGGTAATTCCCATCGCCCAACCAAAGACAACTCGCTTGGAACTACCGATAATTGTGGCCGCGGCTTCAATTTCAGCGCGGGAAATTCCACAAGTTTCAGTAATCGTTTCCCAAGTAGTTTCGCGGGCTTGTTGTACTACTGCTTCCCAGCCTTCTGTGTGGGCTTTTAAATAACTTTCATCCAGCAATCCTTGTTCGATTACAGATTTTTGAATCCCCACAAATAGGGCTGCATCGCTACCGGGAATTGGTTGCAAGTATAGGGAAGAAATATCGGAACCAGGGATTAGTGACTTGACTGGAAACGCGGGAGAACCAAACTTGACTAACCCAATTTCCATCATGGGGTTAATCACAATTATTTTACCGCCTTTGTCACGGATTTTAATCAACTCGTTCATCAAGCGGGGATGATTGTAAGCAGAATTAGCACCTGCAAGTACCACGCAATCTGCTTGTTTCAAATTTTCTAGACTCACCACCGAAGTGCGGGTACCAAACATTTCGTTTAACCCGGTGGTTGAAGGAGCATGACACAGATCGGAACAATCTGCTAAATTGTTAGAACCTAGCGATCGCATCATCAATTGCAGCAAAAAAGCCGCCTCATTGGAGGAGCGACCAGAACTATAAGATGCCACTCGTTCCGGGATTTTTCGCAAAGCATCGGCGGCAATCTCATAAACCTCTTGCCAAGAAATGCGATCGTAATGAGACTTTCCCGCCCGCAAAATCATCGGAAAACCAAGCCTTCCCAGCCTGTCAGCTTCCATGGAAGTTAATTGTTGAAGTTGGGAAATACTCTGGTTTGCAAAGAAGTGACTGGAGACAGCAGGTTTAATTTCTGCTGAAATTGCTTCCACACTTTTCATACAGCGCTGAAGTTTTTCACCCTCTTCGTTGGTAAAGCCTCCTTTCTGGCCACCCGTCCCCCAAGAACAAGACAAACACGCGCTTTTATGCAGCAAAGTTTTCCAAAGTTTTGGGCCTTCCGGTGACAAGGTATGTTCTGCCCAAAACTCAATTACCGGCAAACCGCCACCTATCTCTGGCGTTTCCTGATTTTTCTCGTTGAATGGCGGAACTGGTTGGACATTTTGTGAGTTGGTGTCCATCGGGCTTACCTCGCTGTTGAATTGACTACTGGAATTTTACCGTAAATTTCTTACTATAAAGATTAGCCAATAGATAGATTTA
>NZ_JAHRFC010000165.1:0-5338 GCF_020883015.1 Microcoleus sp. CAWBG640 | reverse complement strand
AGTCCGTTTAGTTGAAGCAAAAACAGGCATTGATACTACAGATGTCCGCCCTTTGTCTCAGCCTTGGATGTATTTGATTTTGCTCTTATGTACCCTGCTGTTACTCTTAGTTGATGGGTGGACAATTGTCACGGCTCTCCTTTGACAGACTTGGCTTGTTTCCAAGCATCGATCGCGTCAAAAATAGCATTTTCTTTTGGGTGAGACGGTGCTGACTTAACCCGATCGCTACGCCTCTAATCGCTGATTCATTGGACAAAAGTAGAAAACACATACATATACCCATCGTTGCGGTGGATTGATTTACAGTATTTATGACGCACTGGGCTAACCTTGCCAAGTGGCGTTCTCATTTCAAAAACTCCGCTTTCTCTAACGGTCAGCCTGCCGACGTGAGTGCCTGCAAACTTCCCAAAGGGAAGAATTGCACTTACCATGTCGCCAGTCCCAAACCCAAAAAACGTTTTGCACCGCCTTAAAACCTTAATTGTTGACTGTTAGCTGTCGGCTGAAGGTCAACCCTCAACAGTTAACAGTTAACAGTTAGCGACTAGCAATCATTCCCGTCTGACGTGCGTAAGCAAAGAGTCCGCCGGCATCAATGACTGGGCCTACTTCTCCTAAAGGTTTGAGGTCATAGGTGCAATCTAGAGTGTGGTTGATAATTTTCTCTGCTGTAAAGTCGATGGTCACTTCTTGGCCAGTAGCAAACAAATCGCAGAGTCGATCGGCTGATTCGATCGGATATAATTCACCAGTAGCCGAACAATTGCGAAAGAAAATGCGGGCGTAGGACAAAGCTACCACAGCTTTCACCCCAGCAGCCCCAAGAGCGATGGGAGCGTGTTCTCGCGAAGAACCGCAGCCAAAATTTTCCCCAGCAATGATAATCTGATAGCGGGTTTTCATTTCACCCGGTTCCATAAACTTACCATAGCGATCGGGCAACCCAATCATGGCGTAACTGCCAAGTTTATCGTACTCATCCGGCTTCGAGGGAACCAAAGTCAGGTATTCGGCTGGGATAATTTGATCTGTATCGATGTTGTCATCTACCACAAAAATTTGACCGCTAATTACTTTACCCATAGTTTATTTTCAGTTAGCCTCAAAGATGCTTTAGTCATGCTGGTCAAGTCAGATGTCTATTTTAACCTGGGAGTGTCAATGGTAATCTGTATGAATAAAAATTTAGCTCCGAAAGTTTGGTTAAAAATTAACAGATTGCTAAGCGTCAACATATCTTTATGGTGAATACAGTAGATGATATTGCCCGACAAGCCCGCGAGGGGTCTGTGGCAGCGATTATTCAAATCCTCAACGATCGACTTGCACAGATAGGCGTTAGAACTAGAGCCGTGTTTGCCGATGGGGTGCTCCAACTGTTGTGCGAGTCGGCCACCGCTGATTTGCTAGAACAGTCTAGCTTGGTCTCCCGCATCCGGGAAATTTTGGAGCAACTTTCGCCCCGAAATATTCGCCGAGTCAATATCAACAGCCGGATTGTCCGAGAACATCAACTGCTGTGGTTGGAAGAAATTCGCCGGGACCCGGAAAATCAACTCCTGTGGTGTCAAGAGATTAAACTGAGAAAAGTCCATTTTTGGCAGCGTTTCGCGATCGCCCAAACCGAGCGCCAAGGTCAGCAACCGGCTTTGCCCAAAATGGCGAAACAGCATGGACGGTCGATGCAGGAACCGCGACAATTTCAGCGCGGTATCATCGGTGGTATCGCCCTGAGCGTGTTGTTACTCGTCGCCGTTGCCGCTATCTACAAAGGTTTCCATTCTCCATCGCTCAACACTACAGCCACTACTACCCAAGCTACTGTTACTCCGATGCCCTCCAGGCCTACTCCCCCACAGAAAATTGCTCAGGAGACTGGAAACTCCGACTCTTTTGCACAAGCCGTGCGGTTGGCAGAACAAGCAGCCAGCGAAGGCAAAACCGCCCAATCACGACCGGATTGGTTAGTTGTGGCCGCTAAGTGGCAGCAAGCTTCGGATTTAATGGCCTCCGTACCATCGAAACATCCCCGTTACACAACGGCTACCAACCGGGTGGCACTTTATCGCCAAAATAGCGAAAAAGCCCAACAGGAATCACAAAATAGGTAAGGTGTACAGCCTCACTAAATCAGGTTTGAGCAGAGTTAATATCGAGCCTAGTAGCGCTTAACAACATTTTTTGACTAAAAATTTGTTGGTTTTTAGATAGTGCCATAATTATTTATGAGATATAATTAATTTGTGCGATCGCAATCACTCAGTCGATAGACTTGGATCACAAAATAAATTTGCTAGAATCACAGACTAAAATAGGCAACATCACAGGTTTTGGAGAGGGGTGTCACCAAGCAGTCACGACAAAAGCTGAATAATAATACCGGATAGCTTCTATCTTTGCAGCGATCGCAGGCTCAAACATCTTAAAATAAAGGCTTGGCTGCCATGACAAATTATCAGACAAGTCAAGACTGTGACCCGATCGACCGATCGCCCTCAGAGTCTTGTACGTTGCACTTACAGCAAATCACAGAACCAGTCTCAGTCCAAAAATTTCTGGATCGAATAATGCAGTACCAGGTCGATCCTGCTCAAATCGGGCGACAAATTTGCCAAATTATCGCGACAAGCTTTCATGAAGAAACGCTACTGCTGGAGATAGCTAATACTTTAGGAGCAGCTTGTCAAGCAGACTACTGTTTAGTTGCTGCTGTGAGTGACAATCGCATCGCCATTCCGAACGCAGGCTGGGGCATTTTCGGCGATCGAATCAATTCCACAGTGATTTCCGATGCAGCAGTTGTAACCCAAAGATCCGAAATTCCTGAAACAGAAATCTTAAACTCGCTATTAATTTCACTCCCAGAGCATCTGCTAGTAAATATACTGACACATGGTGAAATACTAGGGATTTCCGATATTCAAGACGATCGATCGCCCAACAGGTCCCATTCCTTAGTCCCATCCCTTCCTTTCCGAGGGATTTTAGCATCGCCAACGCGATTTCGCGGCGCCGTTAATGGGATAATTATCATGGCTACTACCCAACCCCAGGAGTGGTCTGCGGCTTCGCGGCAGTGTCTAGAGTTAGCATCAGATGCGATCGCCACCGCCATCTCCCACATTCAAAAAAATCAAGAAATTGCCCATTTAAACCAAAAATTAGAGCAACAAGCTAAATACAAAAAGCTATTGAATAACGTTACCAAAGAAATCGCAAAAAATGCAGAAATAGATCTAACTTTGCAACAGGTGATAGCAAGTACCAGCCAAAGCCTAGAAGTAGATAGAGTTCAAATCCTGTCATTAAAATATACAGCACCATTTTCACAAATAAGCTCTCTCAATCAACCTAGCCAAACAACAATTGCGTTAGTTTGTGAATACGAGCGAAAAAAAGTAGAAAAGCCACCGATCGCCCAAACAGAAACATCCCCAAAAAAATCAAAACCTCCCACCAAAAATCAATATAAAACCACCAATAATCAAGCCAAAATCAGCAACTCACTATCGAAAAATATTAGGGATTTTAGGATATCGGAATCTAGTTTGTGCCAGTCAGCATTCAATAGCGCCCCCCAATCCTTCGCCTTGGCTGATGCAGGGGAAATAATCAACCAGGAACCGCAAAACTCAGTAGAAATCTTGAAACTTCAGGACACTCGCGCCTTGGTGCTGGTTCCCTTGATTGGCGGCCGGACACAGGAAACTGTCTGGGGTTTCTTGCTATTGCAAAATTCCCAACCTCGCACTTGGCAAATTGCAGAATTAGAGGTTTTGGAATCCATCGCCTCTCAAGTCACCAGGGCGATACTTGAGTTTGAAAAACTCCAAGAACTGCAAACTCAGCTAGAATATAGAAGCACTCAATTGGCAAACAGTCTAGATGTCCAGGAAAAACTGCACGAACAATCTGCCAATCAATTAGAGCAAATACGCAAGTTAAGGCTGATCCAAGACGAGTTCCTGAGCGTAGTCAGTCACGAGTTACGCACTCCTTTGACGATCATGAAGCTAGCAATTATGATGCTAAAACAAGCAGACCAGTCCTTGCAGAGTCGGATTAAATATCTGGATATTCTAGAGCAGCAGTGTTCTAAAGAAACAGACTTGGTTAGCGATTTGCTAGCACTCAAACAGCTTGATCCTCAACAATTCCCCATGTTTCTAGTTTCGGTCTCTCTCAAGAGTCTAATTCAAGATTTGGCTGAGGATTTTGAGCAAAAGTGGGCCGATAAAGGATTAACTTTGGCTCAGGATTTCTCGAAACCATTACCTCGCTTGGAAACAGACAAGGATAGTCTCCATCGCATCTTGTTGGAACTGTTGACCAATGCCGGCAAATACTCGGCTCGTGGAACTGAGGTGACTTTGGAGATATCTCAAGCAAGTGGCAGTATTGTCATCAAAATATCAAATTTGGGCCTTGGGATTTCTGCTGCTGATTTACCCCACATCTTTGAAAAATTCCGCCGTGGGACAGGTATTACTCAGCAAGCTATCCCTGGTACGGGTTTGGGTCTAGCTCTGGTAAAGTGTTTAGTACAGCACTTGAATGGTACTATTGAGGTCTCTAGTAGTCCGTCAGAGATTTTGGAAAACGATCCGTTGTGGCGTACATCTTTTACTCTGAATTTACCCCAATTTCCAGGGGGTAGGGGGCTGAAAAACTTTTGGTAGACACCTATTGACATTCTTCCCGGATTGGGTAACTATTAAGTTGTAGTATTAGAGGTAAGCAACTCTTGGAGACTCAATCAGAAGTGACCCTTTCAATCGGAGAAGCCGCCAAAGAGCTTGGTATTTCGACAAAGACACTGAGACGCTGGACTGATGCAGACAAGATTAGGTTTGAACGCTCTCCCACTGGACAAAGACGATTCTACCTTGCCGATATCAAGCGAATCATTCCCAGAGACTTGAATCAGACAGATGAGCGAATCACTATCAACTATGCCAGAGTTTCTAGTCACGACCAAAAAGAAGATTTAAAGCGTCAGGCTGCTGTCTTGGAATCGTTTAGTGCTGCTAATGGCTGGCAATTTGAGACAATTCAAGACTTAGGTTCTGGACTTAATTACAAGAAAAAGGGACTAACAAAACTACTCAAACGAATCATGTCCGGTGAAGTTGGTAGACTTGTCATCACTCACAAAGATCGGCTTCTTAGATTTGGTTCTGAATTGGTTTTTGCGATGTGTGAAGAGTTTGAATGCGAGGTAGTAATTGTCAACAAATCACCGGATGAGTTGAGTTTTGAACAGGAATTAGTTCAAGACATGATTGAATTAATTCAAGTCTTTAGCGCTAGACTTTACGGAGCTAGAAGCCAC
>NZ_JAHRFC010000164.1:0-5442 GCF_020883015.1 Microcoleus sp. CAWBG640 | reverse complement strand
GCGGGTACGCATTGCTACTGCGCTTTCTGACAGTGAAAGAAAAATTGTTGATGAAGCTAGCAAAAAACTCTGGAAAAAACGCCCTGATTTTATTTCCCCTGGAGGTAATGCTTACGGTCAACGGGAACGGGCTTTGTGTCTGCGTGACTACGGCTGGTATTTGCGCCTGATTACCTATGGTATTTTGGCTGGAGACAAGGAACCCATCGAAAGCATCGGTTTGATTGGGGTTCGGGAAATGTACAATTCTCTGGGCGTTCCAGTTCCAGGGATGGCGGAAGCAATCCGCTGTTTGAAGGAAGCTTCTTTGGCTTTGCTCAATCAGGAGGATGCGAAGGAAGCTGCTCCTTATTTTGATTATATCGCTCAGGCAATGTCTTAATTGCTTTTTTGGCAGAGGTGGCGGAGCATTTACGTGATTTTGGGGTGAATTTGTCTCGCAATTGCTCGTAAATGTTTCGCTTCTGTTTTGTTGGCAAAGCGTGCTGAATTTCTATATTGTTAGCTGTTTTGAAATGGAAATCTTTACGAGTATCAGCTACTTTTTTATGCTGTTTGCCTAATTTGACAAGGGATTTTATATGACCACCCCGTCAGGGGATTAATTATGACTGCGTTCAATCCGACATTCCGCGATCGCCAGAATCAGTTAAGGTGGCATATGTAGGATGTGCTTTCATTAGTATCTTTATTCATCGATTATTATGAAAAAACGTCTAATATCGTTTTCGGCTGCATCGGAATGATTTAACCTTACTAGAACGCAGAGAACACAGAGGGAGATAAGAGAGATGAATAATTCCGATGTTACCGGATTTGATATAATTACTTTTTTCAGCAGTCTGCTTGTCACCCTCATACTGTCTGCTGGTTTAAATATAGTTTCGTCCCTACCAGCAGAGGCTCAATCGACAACACTTTTAATTGGGGCTGCCGCGAGTTTACAGAATGCGCTAGAGGAACTCGATCCCATTTTTGAGAAAGCCAATTCTGGTGTCGCTGTCAACTACAATTTTGCAGCATCAGGCCCTTTGCAACAGCAAATTGCACAGGGTGCACCCGTCGATGTCTTTATTTCTGCTGCAACTTTGCAGATGGACAAACTGCAAAACGAAAATCTAATCCTGAACGATACCCGCCACAATCTCTTGACCAATAATCTGGTTTTGATCGTGCCTAATAACTCCGCTTTGGGATTAACTAACTTTCGCCAGTTAACCAATTCTAATGTTAGGAAAATTTCCATCGGTGAGCCGCGCAGTGTTCCTGCTGGACGGTATGCCGCAGAATTATTCAGTAAATTGGGAATAACCGAGCAAGTGCGCTCAAAGTTGGTTTACGGCAACTCAGTTCGCAGCGTCTTGGGTGCGGTGGAAAGCGGTAATGCTGATGCAGGAGTTGTTTATGTGACAGATGCAAAAATTTCAAATCAAGTTAAGCAAGTCGCAACGGCACCGAGTAACTTACACTCACCGATTGTTTATCCCATCGCAGTCATTAAGGCAAGTCGAAATCAGCAATCTGCCCGCGCTTACGTTCAATTTTTAAGAACAAGACAAACTCAAGACATCTTCAAGAAATACGGATTTGGAATAGCTGAATGAGGCTGCTGCTATGTCTACGGATCTATCCCCCCTCTGGATTTCTCTCAAAACGGCTGGAATTGCAACCATTGCCACATTTTTTCTCGGTACTGCTGCGGCTTATTGGATGTTGGGCTATCGCGGTAGATGGAAATCATTGATTGAAGTAATTCTAATTTCGCCGCTGATTTTGCCACCTACTGTGGTGGGTTTTTTACTGCTGTTACTATTTGGCAGAAATGGTCCGATCGGACACTTGATGCAGCAATTTGACTTGACGATTATCTTTACTTGGTATGCCGCAGTAGTGGCGGCAACGGTTGTTTCATTTCCCCTGATGTACAAAACAGCATTGGGGGCGTTTGAACAAATAGACAGTAGTTTACTGCAAGTAGCCAGAACTTTGGGAGCTTCTCAAAGGCGCGTTTTTTTTCAGATTCTATTGCCCTTGGCTGCACCCGGACTTGTGGCAGGAATTACCCTCGCATTTGCACGAGCATTGGGAGAATTTGGAGCAACCTTAATGCTGGCGGGCAATATTCCCGGACAAACGCAAACCATGCCGATGGCTATCTATTTTGCGGTGGAAGCTGGAGAAATGAATGAGGCTTGGTTCTGGGCAATTTCTATTTTAATGCTCTCGCTGTCGGGAATAATAGCTGTGAACCTTTGGCAGCAGCGCTACGAACGCAAAAGACAGCAAATGCAAGCAGGGATGCTCGAAGCAAATGAGCCTGTAAATCGGGGCGGAAAACGCACGCAGCCGGCTCGTTTAGGGCATTCCATACAACGGCAACTGCCAACTTCAACTGCCGGATTGCTCGTCGATATTAAACAACAATTATCGAACTTTCAACTCGACACGGCTTTTACAGCACAGCAAGAAACTTTAGGGATACTCGGCGGATCGGGTTCGGGTAAAAGCATGACTCTCCGCTGTATTGCCGGTGTGGATACGCCTGGGAAAGGGCGAATAGTCTTGAATGGCCGATCGCTCTTTGATTCTGACAAAAACATTAACCTACCCAGCCACAAAAGAAATGTGAGTTTGGTGTTTCAAAATTATGCGCTGTTTCCCCACATGACAGTTGCTCAAAATATTGCCTTTGGGTTGCAGCATCTGCCAAAAGCAATGTGTCAGCAGCGAGTCGATCGACAGTTGGCTGGAGTGCAAATGCAGGGGTTGGGCGATCGCTATCCGCACCAACTTTCGGGGGGACAACAACAGCGGGTAGCGCTGGCGAGGGCCTTAGCAACTGAACCGGAATTGCTGCTGTTGGACGAGCCTTTTTCAGCGCTAGATACCTATCTCCGCAGTCAAATGGAGCGGCAGCTTGTGGAAAATTTAGCAACTTACCGCGGCATTACGTTATTTGTGACTCACAACCTGGAGGAGGCTTACCGAATTTGTGAAAATCTGATGGTGATGTCGGCGGGAAAAGCGATCGCCTATAACTCGAAACATCAGATTTTTGAGCATCCAAAAACGGTTCGCATTGCTCAACTTACTGGTTGTAAAAACTTTTCCCGTGCGGTGGTGCAGGGATCTAATTTAGTAGCAGCAACCGATTGGGGAATTACTTTGCAAGCGCTAGAAGCCCTGGACGATCGGTTCACCGATATTGGCATTCGCGCCCACCAAATTAGCATCACTAGCAATCCCGATCTTGATAATACCTATCCTTGTTGGTTGGCTGCCACCAGCGAAACGCCGCACCGGATGACGCTGTTTCTCAAATTCAACGGAATACCCGCAGGCGGACAGGATTACCACGTGCAAGCCGAAGTCTTTAAAGAAAACTGGCACGACATCAAAGATCGGCCTTTTCCCTGGTACGTGCGGCTCGATCCCGCCCGGTTGATATTGATGGTTGACTGATAGATAAAGCCAAGCTGTTACTCCCAGAGAACCTACGAACAGGAGAGCAACAATAGTCCTATAAAATTTACTGTTTCGGTGAAACTTCAGGATACAAACCCAATTCTTTACTTAATTGCCGCGCCAAGAAAATTAGAAACTTTGCACCATCCTGATTATCTTGATGCGCCATCATGGTTGCCAGTTGCATTAATGTTTTTACCAATCCCCCATCCATCAACTCCGGCTGACTGTCCAACACTTCTGGTTCTTGTCCGCTGGGACACTTGAGAAGTCGATCGATTAAGTTAAAGTTTTGATATTAGACATCGCCTGTTTGTTTAGCCACAATTTTTTTAGCTTGCTGCCAAATTGCCTCTAACTCTGCCACCGGATAATCAGATAAAGGTCGATCGCACTTAGCTTCAACTAAGGCAAACCGATCCACAAACCGCTGATTTGTCCCCTGCAAAGCAGCCGACGCATCTAAACCATACCAGCGAGCCAATTGGATTAACACAAACATAATATCTCCTAATTCCGACTCCTGGGCTGCTTTATCCTCATGTTTGAGCGCGTGTTCAAATTCAGCCATTTCTTCGTGAAATTTATCCCAAACACCATCCACAGTGTCCCAATCAAAACTCGCTTCCGCAGCTTTTTGAGAGATTTTCATCCCGGCGGCGATCGGAGGCAAAGTGCTGGCATAACGGCTCATTTTCGATGCGAAAGTTGGGGGTTTTTCAGCAGTTTCGCCTTTTTCGGCTGCTTTGATTTTTTCCCAGTTTTCGTTGACTTCATCGACGCTGTTGAGTTCGACATCGCCGAAAACGTGGGGATGTCGCCGAATTAGTTTTTCTGTAATCCCATTGGCGATTTCTGCGAGGGTAAATTGATTGGAGTCGCTGGCAATTTGAGCTTGGAGGACTACTTGTAATAGTAAGTCGCCCAATTCTTCGGCGATCGCATCTTGGTCTTGGCGACGAATGGCATCGACAGTTTCGTAAGCTTCTTCAATAATATGGGGAATGAGAGTTTGGGGTGTTTGGGCTAAATCCCAGGGACATCCGCCCTTGGGGTCGCGCAATTTTGCTACAACTTCGATTAACTTTTCTAGTGCTATGAGCGATCGACTTTGAGAATCAGACATGATCGTAATTTACCTGTAAGAGCAACCTTCAAAGGCGCCGAGGACGTTGTGATTGACCCAAACCATTAATTTTATTGCTTCTTCCTTTTTCCTGCTTGCTTCTTGTTGCTTCCTGGTACTAGAGATTTACTAGATTTGCGGATGGGAGCTTTGCGTTTTGCCACCTTGATTGTCTCAGGAGGATGCAGCCGGCTCAATCCTTTTTTTTTGAATCTTTTGTAAGCCGAGCCTCCCCAATCGCTCAAATAGTGGCTCATAGCGCCAAATTCTAGACCGATGTAAACAGCTAACAATTCGATCGGGTGTTTGGCGATCGAGTGCCAGCAACTTAAAAGCACTTGCTGCCAGTTCCAGGTTGGATTCCCGACTGTTTGAGTAATGGCCAACCCAAATATCCCCACAACTCCGAGCCAGGTAGCGAGGTACAAGATACGTACAGCAGTGCCAATCAAAGGGCCGTGGGACAGCCAAGAGCGGTGGCGCAGCCTTTTTTGGTAGGGTAGCCAAATCAGCTTGAACCATCCCCAGCGCTGATACTGACAGGAGTAGATATCCAAGTCGGGGCCAAACATCAGCCCGCCCAATAAAAAGCTGCCAGAAACCAGCAAAGTTAGATGACTGCTGCGAGTCTGGCCAAGGGTGAGGGCTGCGACAAAGGGCAAACTCCATAGTGTGATGCGATCGTGGGTACGGCCAGAGGGCATTTAAAAGTTTAGATTTTTTTACTTGATTTTTTTGGAATACTCTGATATCATAAATTCTTGTGAGTGCAATTGGGTGATTAGCTCAGTGGTAGAGCGCCTGCTTTACACGCAGGATGCCGTAGGTTCAAATCCTACATTACCCATCAA
>NZ_JAHRFC010000163.1:0-5460 GCF_020883015.1 Microcoleus sp. CAWBG640 | reverse complement strand
CGCTGTTCCTCTGCATCCTGACAAGTTTTCAGCAAAGTGTGACTTTCGTGAAAAGCAAAACAGAGCAGTTGCTGACACCGAGAAATAATCTCCTGATTGCACAGGGCGCTTGCTTCTGGGAGAGACAAACTGTCATTTTTGGGATTTTCTACCAAATGTATCACTTGTTCTAGCTGCTCGCGAGACTCTCGTGGCTGGCGGCTCATGCTTTGTGGCAAAATCACGGTCAGCAGATTGGGATCTGCTCGCATCGCCCCCCGAATCGCGGCTGAATTGGTGCCTGTAGCGCCAGAAGTTATGAGCTGATTACCAGACAAAACTAAGGCGTAGCTCAGCATCTCAATTAGCTGCTGGTGGGTAATTGGAACATGGCGAGAACCCAAAAGAGCAAGCCGCTTGGAGCTTGTTTGCTGGATTGCCGCAAGTTCTTGTAAAAAATCATCAACTCTGGGTAGCTCAATTGATTGACTCAAAGAATTTATTAAATTAAATAAAACTACGTTGTGGATTCTAGCAGACGGAATAGCTATTGGAGCCAAAAAGAAGTTAAGAATTACAGATTTACCCGATCGGACTGGATGAGGAATAAATCCTCTCATCACAAATATACCACCCGGAACCAGCAAAAAGCCACAAGGAAGAAGGCCAATGCCATAAAATCAATAGCTTGGGGAGACAAACCCTCTGAGGCTATCTAAATTAAGCTCGATATTTGGTTCTTTTGAACGGATACCTGGTTTAAACACTGCCGCAAGGATAGATAGTTTTAAGGTATGTCGCAGAACCAAGAATCCCCTCGCCTTCAGGCAGGGGAGTGTCAACTATCATAAGCAGAAGTAGGAAGAATCAAAAATTGAGACTTCCTTTTTGCTTCTGGCTACTTATTTTTTCCTTAGATCGGAATTTAATCACCCAGGGTTAGGGAAGCCATCAGTGCGTTAATGTCAAAATGCTCTGCCATTAGTTGAGTAACGCATTCCACCTTAATGGTCTCGTGCAGGCGCACGTTGCCAAAGGTGCTGTCGATAATTTCCACAGTGGTTAAGGTATCTAAATCCACAGACAACACTGGAATTTCCATTTCTTCTGCTCTGCCGATGACTAGGGGAGAAGGAGGCAAGTGTCCTGTGAGAATTAAGCACTGAGTAGAGCTTTCCAGAGCGGCTAACTGGATGTCGGTGCGATCGCCCCCTGTCACCACTGCCATATTTCTGGCTTTGCGGAAATACTTGAGAGCGGAACTAACATTCATTGCACCAATTGTCAAGGTTTCGACCATCAAATCCAAACGGTCTGGGCGACACAGTACCTCAGCTTTCAATTGATGAACCAGTTCTTTGACGCTGACACTGCGTAGCAAAGCGCTTCTGGGTAGCATTCCCAGCACTGGAATTCCTTGTGCTTCCAGAAAAGGTCGCACAGTGGAGGCGATGGATTCGAGTTTGTCGGAGGGAACGTCGTTGAGGACGACACCTAGCAAACGGGAACCTAAACGTTGCTTAGCTGAAAGCAAATCATCTACAAACAGATCGATCGGGCGTGTCACCAGCAGCACAGAGGCATCAACGGCCTCGGCAACTTGAGGCAAAGACAAGTCAAACAGACTGCCTTCCTCCAAATTAGCAGGACCTTCTAGCAGCACTAAGTCTGTACTTTGGCCTTGGACATATTCCGCTAGAGACTGGCGGTAATCAGTCCGATCTTCTCCTCGCAGTCGCTTGTGAACAGTTTCTTCGTCCAAAGCAAGCAGAGTAGATGGCATTTGGGTATCTTTGAGCTTCAGGGTCTCGATCGCGAAGCGCACGTCTTCCTCTTCGGCACCAGGTTCATCAGAGTTAAAAGAAGTTCCCAGGGGTTTGCCGTAGGCGACGGTCAATCCTTGTTCCCGGAGTCCGAGTGCTATGCCCAGGGCGATAGCGGACTTGCCACTGTAAGCTTTAGTGGAACCGATCAGTAAATATTTAGTCAATTTCGGTAAGCCTTTACTCCTCAATTTGCACCTGTCTATAGCGTTTCTCAAATAGATGAAGTAGGTTAGACTCTTGCGATCGCCAAACCCAACACCTTATTTTAAATGAAGAATTGGGTAACGGGAACCTCAACCCAACCTCTCTATTTTGAACTTCACTCCTTTGAGAACCGTTATATTTCAATAAATTTAGTTTATTCAACAGTATTTCTGCACTGCGACTCAATTTTGCAATATTATCATACTCGATTTAGAATTTTAAATCGATATGTATTATTAGTGATTAATGGTTAGTGGGAGCGCGATCGTTCAAACTGATATATTGTGCTGCGAGCAATAATTTGAACGAAATCCGATGGCGCGATCGCCACTGGCAAGTATTCAGCAGCGCTGCCGACTGCGACGCTGGAAAAAATCAACTCGGTGTGGGTTCCTTCCACAATGCTCCTTCGGTAGCAGTGGTGTTTGGAGGACTAATCGTGAATCCGGCGGTATCGTTGTCGGTAATTTGGGCTCTCAGGCAGTAAGCAATCAGGTTGTAGTTCGCGTCTGTACTGATGACTTTGTGGGCGATCGTACTCGAATATACCTCTTTATATACCTCAAATAGGAATGGCGCACCAGTAGTGTAAAGTCCCTGTGGTGGTCGATTTACACTACTGATGCACCAGTTATAGCGCCAGTCTATTGCAGAATTTCGAGAGTAGGGGTGTGAAAAAAATCACTCATCCATCCGCATTAGCTTCCGGTAAAAAACTTTAGAAAAATCGACGGTGCGAGTGCGCTGAAAAATCATCAGTACCTCAATCAAGCAATTCACAAAATCAGAGCTTTGCATCGTTACTTCGTAGCTGAGTTCAGCATTGCCGTCAAACAAGACCCGACAGCGAGTCAAATCGATCGGCAGTGATGAAATATTCCAACTAGCTACAAACGGAATCTCCTCGCCACCTTCAATTTTTCTGGCACCTTCCAAGGTTTTGAGCTTGTAGAGAGCTATAGCGTAGGGTAAAGACTTGCGCCTCTGCTCTGGAAAAAAAGGTGCATAGACTTTTGATTCTTTTTCATCAGCGGGCTTGAGTTGAGGAATAGACATATTTGTTAAGTAGAATATCGATGGGTCCAAGGCAGAAGGAAAAAGGAAAAATGCTCATTCAGCAAGCTTTTTAGCCATCCGTATCTGAGGTTTAATTAGGTGGATTTACTTAGAAAAAAAATTGGTAGAGCATCAGTGTCAGCAGAGTGGGGCTGAGTTGCTCTCTCCGTCAGCTTTCGACAAAATCCCAGAAACTGATAGAGTAGATACTTATCTCTACTAGGCATCTCTCATAATTCCTGTGGGGTAGGCATCCTGCCAGTCCTTGACAGGCTTTTTGGGAGAAGTCTATTAAATCCAAAACTATTGGTGATTGAATCAAGTAACCTATGCAGGAGAGTTCTTGGCAAGAAAACGATGTTCGCAGCGAGCTTAACTTGGATATCCCTGATTTAGCTCCTGAAGAACATGAGAGTTTGACCTCAAACCCCAAGGTTGGCACGATATTTGCTACAGCCTCCGGTGGCGAAAGGAAGTTTGACGTGGTTTCCACAGATCCAAGGGTAGCGATCGAGTTGCCTAATTCTCCCTCTTTTCCTCAAAAATTATACCAGGGACGCCGGAGGAAAGCTGCTATAGTCCTGACGGTGATTTGGGGCGGAACGATTACTTTGCACTTGGTTTCTTGGGGTGCTTGGGTAGTCTGGGGATTGACGGGACTGCTGTGGATGCAAGTATTTCGATTTTTGTTTGCTTCACCCAAGCCGACAATGCCGCCTCTTTCAGAATCCAATCAAGAGGATTGGCCTTACGTGTCGTTGCTGGTGGCGGCGAAAAATGAGGAAGCGGTAATTGCCAGACTGGTACAGTCCATTGGCAATTTGGATTACCCGATCGACCGTTATGAACTTTGGGCGATCGATGATAATAGCACAGACAGTACGCCTCTTGTATTGGAACAGCTAACGAAACAGTACCCCCAACTCAAAGTATGGAGGAGAGGAGCCAATGCTAGTGGTGGCAAATCGGGAGCCCTGAATCAAGTTTTACCCCTGACTCGCGGGGAATTTGTGGGGGTATTTGATGCGGACGCGACGGTGACACCAGACTTGCTGCGCTTGGTACTGCCGGTGTTCGATCGAGCTCAAGTAGGAGCTGTGCAAGTGAGAAAATCGATCGCCAATGCTCCCCTAAATTTTTGGACTCGCAGCCAAGAAGCAGAAATGGCGCTAGACAGTTTTTTCCAACAACAACGGATTGCGATCGGTGGTATTGGAGAATTGCGCGGTAACGGTCAATTTATGCGCCGCACAGCCTTGGAAAGCTGCGGAGGTTGGAACGAGGAGACGATTACCGACGATTTGGATTTAACAATCAGGTTGCACTTAGAGCGGTGGGATATTGAATTTTTGGCTGTTCCCCCCGTATCTGAAGAAGGAGTCACCAACGCTCAGGCTCTTTGGCATCAGCGCAATCGCTGGGCCGAAGGTGGCTATCAGCGCTATCTTGACTACTGGCAGCTCATTGTTCGTAACCGCATGGGAACGGGAAAAACTTGGGATTTATTTGGATTTTGGGTATCTCAGTATTTGTTGCCCACAGTAGCTGTGCCCGACTTTTTGATGTCGATCGTACTGCGCCGAATGCCGATCGCCAGTCCCCTAACTTTCATGACTATTACCCTGTCTCTGGTGGGAATGTTTGTCGGTTTGCGTCGCACTCGCCAAGAGACCAAATTTGACCTCAAAAGAGTTTTTGCCACCTTGATGCAAACCCTGTTGTCTACTGTATATATGCTTCACTGGCTGCTGGTAGGTGCTGTGACAGCTAGGATTTCCGTGCGTCCTAAACAGTTAAAATGGGTGAAAACAGTTCATCAAGGCACTGCTGGCATCAAGTTAAATTAGCAAAAGAATATCCAAACTTGCCAGGATTAAGGAAAATATCAAGAATTAGAATTCTACTAACTAATAAGTAATGATGGTAGAATTTTAAAACAAAATGTCTTTTATCAAAAAATACACTAGAGGCGATGGGTAAGAGCAAATAAGTAATCGGTAATACAAAAGTCGTAAATTATAAATATCGCCAAGATTTTTATAATTTAACTTGACAAAATACCAATTACTATCTATTAATTATGATTAATAGATTGCGAATTACCAATTGCTTGTTGCCAACTACGAGTCACCAGTTATTGATAATGGATTTGTTAGAGTACCAAGCTAAAGCTTTATTTCGTCAGATGGCAATTCCGGTTCTGCCCTCCCAGCGGATTGACAATCCGGCAGACCTCAAAGGGCTGAAGATTCCCTACCCAGTCGTACTCAAGTCCCAAGTGCGGGCGGGGGGACGGGGTAAGGCCGGTGGGGTGAAGTTTGTGGAAAATACGATCGATGCGGTGGCTGCGGCTCAGACAATTTTTAATTTGCCGATCGAATCGGAGTATCCCGAA
>NZ_JAHRFC010000162.1:0-5500 GCF_020883015.1 Microcoleus sp. CAWBG640 | reverse complement strand
TAGGATAGAACACATTCTAAGCGATTTGATTCCAAATTTGCTTAATGATTTAGATAATCAAATTATACTGCATAAAAAAAGCCTCATACTTTCGTATAAGGCTTTAATAAAAACTGGCACCGACCTACTCTCCCACGTTTTACCGCAATACCATCGGCTCTGGCGGGCTTAACTTCTCTGTTCGGAATGGGAAGAGGTGGACACCGCCGATATAGGCACCTGAATATTTTGAATGTTGGTAAACACATTACCTAACATTTGACATACTATTGAAAGAAGTAATTGGAGAGAAGACAACGTCTTATCTGTTGAAAGTATCGGATAATTAGTACTACTTGACTTTGCTGTCACCAGCTTTACATCTATAGCCTATCAACGTAGTCATCTTCTACGATCCTCAATGGAAATCTCATCTTGTGGCTAGTTTCGCACTTAGATGCTTTCAGCGCTTATCTATTCCCGACGTAGCTACTCTGCAATGCCCCTGGCGGAACAACAGATTCACTAGAGGTCAGTCCATCCCGGTCCTCTCGTACTAAGGACAGCCCCACGCAAATTTCCAACGCCCACAACAGATAGGGACCGAACTGTCTCGCGACGTTCTGAACCCAGCTCGCGTGCCACTTTAATCGGCGAACAGCCGAACCCTTGGGACCTTCTCCAGCCCCAGGATGTGACGAGCCGACATCGAGGTGCCAAACCTCCCCGTCGATATGAGCTCTTGGGGGAGATCAGCCTGTTATCCCCAGAGTACCTTTTATCCTTTGAGCGATGGCCCTTCCATGCAGAACCACCGGATCACTATATCCGTCTTTCGACCCTGTTCGGCTTGTTGGCCTCACAGTCAAGCATGCTTATGCTATTGCACTCCTCATACGGTTACCAAGCGTATTGAGCATACCTTTGAAAGCCTCCGTTACCCTTTTGGAGGCGACCACCCCAGTCAAACTACCCATCAAACAATGTCCTCCGCTTTGCAGAGTTAGACATCGAATACAGAAAGGGTGGTATTTCAACGTTGGCTAACTGAATCCTAGCGAACCCAGATCACAGCCTCCCACCTATCCTACACATCCTGTACCCAATATCAATGTTAAATTATAGTGAAGGTTCATGGGGTCTTTCCGTCCCGTTGCGGGTACCCGGCGTCTTCACCGGGACCACAATTTCACCGAGCTCATGGCTGAGACAGCGCCCAGATCGTTACACCATTCGTGCAGGTCGGAACTTACCCGACAAGGAATTTCGCTACCTTAGGACCGTTATAGTTACGGCCGCCGTTTACTGGGGCTTCGATTCAATGCTTCGCCTTGCGACTAACATCCCCTCTTAACCTTCCAGCACCGGGCAGGTGTCAGGCCTTATACTTCATCTTTCGATTTTGCAAAGCCATGTGTTTTTGTTAAACAGTCGCCTGGGCCTTTTCACTGCGGCTTACATTGCTGCAAGCGCCCCTTCTCCCGAAGTTACAGGGCCATTTTGCCGAGTTCCTTAGCCATGATTCACTCGAGCACCTTAGAATTCTCTTCTCGACTACCTGTGTCGGTTTACGGTACGAGTTTTTATAACCTGAAGCTTAGAGGGTTTTCTTGGAAGTCTGATTACCTGCACTATCCTCTTACCCGAAGGCTCAAGGTACTATCAGATTTCAGCTAAGTCAGCGGATTTGCCTACTGTCTCATTACCTACATCCTTTAACGAACTATTCCGTCAGTTCGCGGCAGTGTCACTACTCCGTCACCTCATCGCAGTTATAAAAAGTACTGGAATATTAACCAGTTATCCATCGGTTACCCCTTTCGGGTTCACCTTAGGCCCCGACTAACCCTGATCCGATTAGCGTTGATCAGGAAACCTTAGTCTTTCGGTGGGCGGGTTTCTCTCCCGCCTTATCGTTACTTATGCCTACATTTGCTTTTCTAATCGCTCCAGCACCCATTACCAGATACCTTCGCCGCAATTAGAATGCTCCCCTACCATAGAGATTAATCCCTATCCATAGCTTCGGTAGTAAACTTAATGCCCGTTTATTATCCATGCCCGATCGCTCGACTAGTGAGCTGTTACGCACTCTTTAAATGAATGGCTGCTTCCAAGCCAACATCCTAGCTGTCTATGCAATCGAACCTCGTTAGTTCAACTTAGTTTACATTTGGGGACCTTAGCTGATGGTCTGGGTTCTTTCCCTCTCGGCCCGTGACCTTAGCACCCCGGGCCTCACTGCAGTGTATATTTAATCAGCATTCGGAGTTTGTCTGGATTTGGTAGGATTTGACTCCCCCGCACCCAATCAGTAGCTCTACCTCTGTTAAACTTTACCACCACGCTGTTCCTAAAAACATTTCGGGGAGTACGAGCTATTTCCCAGTTTGATTAGCCTTTCACCCCTACCCACAAATCATCCGGAAACTTTTCAACGTTTATCGGTTCGGTCCTCCAGTACCTGTTACGGCACCTTCAACCTGTTCATGGGTAGATCACAAGGTTTCGCGTCTACCCCCTCTGACTCTGCGCCCTATTCAGACTCGCTTTCGCTTCGGCTCCGTGTCTTAAACACTTAACCTTGCCAGAGAGGAGTAACTCGTAGGCTCATTATGCAAAAGGCACGCCGTCACTGGACTTGCCAGCTCCGACCGCTTGTAAGCACACGGTTTCAGGTTCTATTTCACTCCGCTATTCGCGGTTCTTTTCACCTTTCCCTCACGGTACTAGTTCACTATCGGTCTCTCAGGAGTATTTAGCCTTACCAGATGGTGCTGGCAGTTTCCCACAGGGCGTCTCCGACCCCGCGGTACTCAGGATACTACTAAACTATTATCACTTACGTGTACGCAGCTGTCATGCTCTTTGGCTAAGTTTCCCATCTTATTCCACTTTACTTTAATAGTTATATTGTAGTCCTACAACCCCCATATTGCCGTAACAATATAGGTTTGGGCTTCTTCCCTTTCGCTCGCCACTACTCAGGAAATCATTATTATTTTCTTCTCCTCTGCTTACTTAGATGTTTCAGTTCGGCAGGTTTGCGCTTGTGCAACTAACCTTCAGTTAGTTAGGTTTCCCCATTCGGAAATCTGCGGATCAATTCGTATGTGCCAATCCCCGCAGCTTATCGCAGCTTATCACGTCCTTCATCGCCTCTGAGAGCCTAGGCATCCCCCGTGTGCTCTTATTTACTTTCTTCTTATGTATATCTTACTATACACGCTTTTGATAGTGTTACCTATCTGTTGTCTTCTCTTTCAATAACTTCTTCCAATATGTCAAAGAACTTTTTTATCCCTTCTCAAAGTTTAGCTAAATAAACCTTTTCGGTATAAACGTGGAGAATAACGGATTCGAACCGTTGACCCCCTGCGTGCAAGGCAGGTGCTCTAGCCAGCTGAGCTAATCCCCCCTAATGGTTTTAAGGTATCGTGCCTTAATCTCTTTAGGGAATTATTTCTTCCTCTTGGCTTATCCTCTCCGATTTCTCGGATTGTATCCACCTCGATAATTCCCCTTTTAAGATGCTTATGTAGTCCCGAGCAGATTTGAACTGCTGACCCCTACATTATCAGTGTAGTGCTCTAACCAACTGAGCTACGGGACTGTTTCCCCTCTACCTCAGTGGCTGAACCACCGATTAATCATCTCATCAGGTTCTGTTTCTCTTTTATTTAAAAAATAAGCATGTAACGTAGTATAAATCTTAGTATCTCTCTAGAAAGGAGGTATTCCAGCCGCACCTTCCGGTACGGCTACCTTGTTACGACTTAGCCCTAGTTATCGGTTTTACCCTAGGCCGCTCCTTGCGGTTACGGACTTTAGGCACCCCCAACTTCCATGGCTTGACGGGCGGTGTGTACAAGGCCCGGGAACGTATTCACCGCGTCATTGCTGATACGCGATTACTAGCGAATCCAACTTCACGGGGTCGAGTTGCAGACCCCGATCCGAACTGTGAATGGCTTTGTGAGATTTGCATCCTGTTACCAGGTAGCTGCCCGCTGTACCATCCATTGTAGCACGTGTGTAGCCCCGGACGTAAGGGCCATGATGACTTGACGTCGTCCCCTCCTTCCTCTCTGTTTGCACAGGCAGTCTGTTTAGAGTCCCCACCTTTACATGCTGGCAACTAAACATAGGGGTTGCGCTCGTTGCGGGACTTAACCCAACACCTCACGGCACGAGCTGACGACAGCCATGCAGCACCTAGTTTCCTGTCCCGAAGGACGAATCTATCTCTAAATTCTTCAGTAACTTTCAAGCCCGGGTAAGGTTCCTCGCGTATCATCGAATTAAACCACATGCTCCTCCGCTTGTGCGGGCCCCCGTCAATTCCTTTGAGTTTCACCCTTGCGGGCGTACTCCCCAGGTGGATAACTTAACGCTTTCGCTTGGACGCTGACTGTATATCGCCAACATCGAGTTATCATCGTTTAGGGCGTGGACTACCAGGGTATCTAATCCTGTTTGATCCCCACGCTTTCGAGCCTCAGCGTCAATCACAGTTTAGTAAGCTGCCTTCGCAATCGGTGTTCTGTGACATATCTATGCATTTCACCGCTACTTGTCACATTCCGCCTACCTCATCTGTATTCAAGACCATCAGTATCAAAGGCAAGTTTCCAGTTAAGCTGAAAAATTTCACCCCTGACTTAATGGGCCGCCTACGCTCCCTTTAAACCCAATAAATCCGGATAACGCTTGGATCCTCCGTATTACCGCGGCTGCTGGCACGGAGTTAGCCGATCCTTATTCTTACCATACATTCAGCTTAATTCGCAAATTAAGGTTTATTCTGGTATAAAAGCAGTTTACGACCCATAGGGCTGTCTTCCTGCACGCGGCATGGCTGGTTCAGGCTTGCGCCCATTGACCAATATTCCTTACTGCTGCCTCCCGTAGGAGTCTGGTCCGTGTCTCAGTACCAGTGTGGGGGGTCATCCTCTCAGATCCCCTAGTCATCGTCGCCTTGGTGAGCCGTTACCTCTCCAACTAGCTAATGACACGCATGCCCATCTTTATCCTATTAATATTTGAACATTATCTGATGCCAGATTGTGTTTTTATGCGGTGTTAATCCGAATTTCTTCGGGCTATCCCCCTGATAAAGGTAGGTTGCATACGCGTTACGCACCCGTACGCCACTCTCATGGAAGCAAGCTTCCAATCCCGTTCGACTTGCATGTATTAGGCCTGCCGCTAGCGTTCATCCTGAGCCAGGATCAAACTCTCCATTGTAAAATGTTTGTTTGATACTAACTTGATGTTAATATAAAAATTTGTTTTTTCTTGATACTCCAACGATTGTTGGTTATCTATCTACGCTACATGTTATTTTTTAAAGAACTTTATGCCTCGCTTCTCAGGTCGGCTCTCTATCATTTGTAAGGTTCTTACACCTTTTGATCTAGCTTTTTTTCGTTTAAGAATCGCTCTTAATCTCTTTCCCTCTCGTTGGGGTTGCAAAGGTACTATTTATTTTTTCCCTCGCAAATTTATTTTTTTATTTTTT
>NZ_JAHRFC010000161.1:0-5558 GCF_020883015.1 Microcoleus sp. CAWBG640 | reverse complement strand
GGATATGGTGGTTGGGGCAGTTCCGAAAACTACTCTGGCTAACACTTTGGAAAAGTACATTTAACCACTTTTGAAGATCTACCACAATCTACCCAAATATATCCAAATTGGGTAGTGACTGGGAGGTAAAAGTTTCATGGCATATTCAAAAACTTTTCCAGAAATTAAGGACATCTTTGATAACAAGCAGCTTGCAGGAACAGGATCAAACCTAGGTTAATTGATTCCTGAACTCTACCTGTGGCTGATGACTGTGGTTGTCCCTTTGATTTTGGGTCGCTATTAATTGTTGCAGTTACATAAAAATTCATGATTCCTTCTCCGTCTGGCAAAGCTTTTGAATCCCTCCAGGCTAAGGCGATCGATTTGATCGATCGCTTGCCTCTGTTGAAGCACCAAGAGTGGATTGGACGATCGCTCTCTACTCTAGTGCGAATAGCCGGAGAAGATCTAGATCGCCTAGACTGGAAAATTATCTCCGCATCTCTGGGAGATATGGAAAAGGCTTTCTCCATGTTTTATCCTTACCGTCACGTTCGCAAAATAGTGATTTTTGGTTCGGCAAGGGTGTCCCCGGAGTCGCCCGAATATCAGATAGCCAAAGATTTTGCGACAGCCATTACCCAACAGGGGTTTATGGTGATTACTGGCGGTGGCGGGGGCATCATGCAAGCAGGGAATGAGGGGGCCACTGCTGAACATTCTTTTGGACTGAATATTAATTTGCCTTTCGAGCAAGGTTCTAATCCTTTCATTGCCGGTGATGGCAAATTGCTCAATTTTAAATATTTTTTCACTCGCAAGTTGTTTTTTTTGCGGGAAAGCGATGCTTTGGCTCTGTTTCCCGGCGGTTTCGGTACTCTGGACGAGGCTTTTGAGTGTCTGACTTTGATTCAAACGGGTAAGTTTGGACCCGCTCCTGTGGTGTTAATCGATCGACCAGGTGGCGATTATTGGCAGGATTTGGATGCTTTTGTACAAAAACAATTGCGGGGGAGGGGTTTGATTTCCGGCGACGATCGCAGTTTATATACGGTGACAGATAATGTGGAATTAGCCTGCGAGGCGATCGCCAATTTTTATCTAGTTTATCACTCGTGTCGCTACGTGAATGAAAAACTGGTAATTCGGTTGAAGTCGGAGCTTTCTGATGATAGTGTCGATCGGTTAAATACGGATTTCAGCGATATTTTAATCCAGGGTAAAATTGAAAAAAGTCAAGCTTTACAAGCAGAAGTCGGAGACGAAAGTTTCCATTTACCAAGGCTAATATTGCATTTCAACCAGCGACATATAGGCAGGCTATATCAGCTAATTGCTACTATCAATCAAATGGGTGCAGATTCCCCGGAAGCAGCCCATCCTGAACAAAAATAGTGAGTAGAGGACTTATTGATGAAACTTTATGGAACAAGGTAATAGGTAATGGGTAATAGGTAATGGGTAATAGGTAATGGGTAATAGGTAATTAGTAATGCCCCATACCCCATGCCCTATGACCCATGACCCATTACCTCATCTTACTTGCACATAATCAAATTGCCAGCAGATATAAATCCAGGCGCAGGGGCGGAAATTTCCACCCAATTACGATTTTCTCCATTCTTATCTTTGACAGATTGGTAATTGGGCACCAGCGTTACTTTGCCGTTAGCCGCGACGCTACCTTTAATCGCAGAAGTTTTGGAAGCATCCGCGCGGATAATTAGACCATTTGGTGCTACACGAGGTTCTACTTGGCGGCACAGACTTACAGGGCCAGGGGCGGGCGCTGGGGCTGGTGCGGGTGCTGGCGCTGGTGCTGGCGCTGGTGCTGGGGCGGGCGCTGGTGCTGGCGCTGGGGCAGGCATCGGGGCAGGCATCGGGGCGGGCGCGGGCGCTGGTGCTGGGGCCGGCATCGGCGCTGGTGTGGGTTTTGGCGTTGGTGTCGGGGCGGGCGCTGGTGCTGGGGCGGGTGCTGGTGCTGGGGCGGGGGCTGGTGCGGGGGAAGGACTCGGAGTCACGGCGCTTCCTGTGGTACAGGAAACTAAATTACCATCGTTATTGGGATATCCAACTGCCACATAACCCTTTACCGGAGCGGTAATTTCCATCCAGAGGCGGCCGTCGGAGCCTTTAATGGTAGTCGCGCCGCTAGCCAAGGTTACTTGAGTGTTCATGGCGACACCGCCAACTCTAGCAGCTTTGGTTTCTGGACCCTGGCGCACAGTCAAGCCTTCTTTGGGAGTAACTTTCCGACAAAGGCTCCCAGCTTGGGCTATTTGAAAGGTGGGGCTATTTGTGAAGGAAATATTTTCGCTGATATTGGATGTTGATTCAGCTACCGCAGGGATGCTATTTGCGGGCAGACTACCGACGACGATCGCGATCGCGCTCAGCAATACAGCGGGTTTGTTCCAACCATTGATGTTTGTCATTACGTTCAACTCCTCAATTCACCACAATCATTATCTTAATTGCACGTCAATATAGCAAAAAAGTGGATGGGTCTTTTGGTCTTTCCACATCTAGCTGTGTTTAACATTTTTAGGTAAATACGTCAATATTTATTCACATAAATTAATTTTAACTCCTTGGTGAAAGTCCCGACTTCTTTAACAAATCAGGACTGTGTGTATGTTATTTTTTTTGTGTATCTAGTTATTTATAAAATTTCGGTCAAAATTTTAACTAATATTTGATTTTGTGCCTCCGTACCTACAGTAATTCGCAACTTATCTGCTAATCGGGGTTGATTGAAGTATCGAATCAATATTCCTTCTTGTTTCAGTCTTTGATAAATCCTTTCCGCATCGCCCTGGGGCGGACGGACTAACAAAAAGTTGGTTTGGGATGGCAAAATGTCAAAGCCTAATTCTTGGAGGCTGAGGGCTAATGTTTGTCGTGAAGCTTTAATCTTTTCGGCATTGGCTGTTTTGTAGGTTTGATCGGCGATCGCCTCCGCAGCCACTAGATAAGCTAAAGCATCCACATTATAACTGTCTTTAATTTTATTTAACTCAGCTATCAAGGCAGGATTTGTGATGCCAAAACCCAGCCTCAATCCGGCTAGGGAGTAACCTTTAGAAAGCGTCCTCAAAACTATAACATTATTGTAGGTTTTTGTCAACTCCAAAGCATGATTTTCTGCAAAATCCACATAAGCTTCATCAATCACCAGAATGCCAGATAAACCCCTAGCTAGTTGCTCCAAATATGCTAAAGGTATCGCCGTTCCCGATGGACTATTTGGTGAAGCCACAAAAGTGACAGCACCTTGGGCTGCTATTAGTAAATCAACAGGTAACTGATAGTCATCGGGATAGGGAATTTCGACAAATTCCACATCTTGAATTTCTGCCAAAGTGCGATACAATACATAGGTGGGGGAAGGACAAACTACCTGTTTACCAGTTTCACCCACAGCGCGAACTATCAAGTTTAACAAATCATCGCTACCGTTACCTACGACAATCCAATCATCAGGAACTCCCAAGACTTGACTAGCTGCGATGCGGAATTGTTTACCAGTAGGGTCGGGATAGCGTCGCAGTATCTCCCCGTCTATTTCCTGAAGCACTTTTAAAGCTTGTGGAGAAGGTGGATAGGGATTTTCATTAGAATTGAGTTTAATAATTTTAGTACCTAGTGGTGGTTGTTCCCCTGGTACATAGCCAGACATTTCGTGGATTTTTTTGCGAAAGTAATTCATCTATTATCGGCTTAGATCGGGATTCATTGGTAGCGAAAAAAATTATATCAAACAATTAGTCACAATCCGTGTTATTCCTAAATCAAGTAACTTTTGCAAATCTTCTCGATCGTCCACCGTCCAGGCCACAATGTCAACTCCCTGACTGCGGCTTTCGGCAATCAGTGCAGGATTTGCCAGCAAAACACTATACAAAGTGCTAATCAGACGATCGCCCTTAACTACAGCTTGAGCCAATTGAGCTTGGTACGCTTCCAGATTAGCAACAATATGTCCGAGTGGCAAATCATCAGCTATTTGGCGCACTTGTTCGAGAAATCCATCGTTAAAGGAAGTAATCACGCATTTTTCTGCGATTCCGGCCTCCTGCAAAGTATTGACAAAATCTGCTACTTCTGAATTAGACCATTCGCAGTGGGGTTTGACATCAAAGTAGAGAAATTTGTCAACTTGTTTGAGGATAGGCAATGCTGCTGTTAAGGTGGGGATTTTTTGTCCTGAAAATTCATCTCTGAACCATTTACCTGCATCCAGTGACTGCAATTGGGGTAAGTTTTTGTCCCTGACTTTACCAGAAACACCGGTAATCCTATCGAGTGTGGTGTCGTGGAAAATGACTGGTATGCTGTCAGCCGATAGCTGGATGTCAAATTCGATGGAATGAGCGCCACGGGCGATCGCCTGTTCAAAAGCTGCTAAGGTATTCTCAGGGGCGATCGAAGAAAAACCCCGATGGGCTATAATTTCTAAACTCATGATTTTGTTGTATCTAAAAATTCTGCCACAGTCTGATTAAAAGTTGCCGGTTCTACCAAAAAACACCAGTGATTTCCCGGTACTTTCTGTATGGTAAGATTTTTCAAGTATCTCTGATAGGGCTGGATTTGCCAATCCATACGATTCACACCTTTTTCTGGCTGGATCAACAAAGTGGGAATGTCAATATTTTCAGTTAAACCAGCTACTTGCATCACTTCTGTAAATATCTGATTGCGGGCGGGAATCACAAATTTACTACCCCAAGTACCATCGGATTTTTGCTCGATTTGCTGTTGGAATACAATTTGTTGCATCTCACTCCAAGCTGCATATTCTCCTGAGAGTTTGGCTGCTGTTTCCGCTGCGGATAAAGTCGGAAAGGGGCCCATACATTTGAGACAATCTAATTTGCGGTAAAGAAGTGGTAGAGTGAGTTTCATCACAGCGGGAAGTTTAGTGATGAAGATGGGGTCTACTAAAATCATACTGCAAAAGCGATCGGGATTTTGTCTGGCCCAAATTGGCGCTAGCTTTCCCGTCCAAGAATGTCCGAGAATGTGAGCATGGGGCCAGTTAAGGTGTGCCATCAAAGCTTCTAAATCGGCGATCGCACTTTCAAAAGTATAACCCATATCTGGTTTGCTACTCTCTCCATGTCCGCGCATATCTGGCGCTACAATATGGTAGTGGTTTGACAAATAATTTCCCAGACTCGTCCAGACAACTGCACTATCGGCTAAACCATGTAACAACAGCAAGCGCGGAACTTGTTGTGATGCCGTTTTTGGTTGCCATTCTAAGTAAGAAATTTCGATTTCTGGCAAAACTAATGTGTGACGAGTTGGCATCTTTGTTAATTAAACTTATTTAAAATTAACTGATTTATAAGGTTTTTGTGGAACCGGCTTTCGGGCCATTAGTGTCAACTTAAGCCTGAAAGCCAGTCACAGATATCCTCCCTAATCCCCAGGGCTGTTTCATTCTCAAAAAAACGACGATGGGGAATAATAGCTGGTAAAAGACCCACCCCTAGCCCCTCCCAGGAGGGGAACCGGATCGAGAGTCCCAGACCCTCGCTTAGAGGGTCTGGGGCAGGGCTGTTTCATTC
>NZ_JAHRFC010000160.1:0-5647 GCF_020883015.1 Microcoleus sp. CAWBG640 | reverse complement strand
CATCCATCCGCCCACTCCTCAAAGCTATGCTTTGAGATTGTGAACAGATGGAATCCTCACCTCACACGCCTTTCATCCCACACTAACCGAGGCGGTATAGTGTGGGGATTCCCGTCTGTCTAGCTAACAGTTAAAATTTCATCGTTTCTTAAGGGGTAAATTGCAGAAATAGGAACGATGACAACGGCAATTGATTCCCCAGTAGCACTGAAGATTTCTAGCACGCTACCTTGTTCGCCGTTGCTGGGATGGGGGACATAATCAATGAGGGTGGCTACATCGCCTTTTTTGAGATGATGTTCGGGAAAATCGCAATTTAATGAAACACGCTGGTAGAGGTCAAACATTTGTTGATTTCTCCTTTTTAGGTTTAAGGGCGATAAACTGGAATTTGCCGTCTATTTTACGGTTGAGCCAAATTGTAATTACTGATAAGTTTCTCTTGTTAATGCCGATTAACTCTCCTTCTACACGATAGAAAATTCCATATTCGTTCCCTCTAAAGAGCCAAAAGCGCGATCGCTCCTAAAAACTCAACGACTTACCAATAACATTAGCCAAACTTTAATTGATATTTGCTATGATAGGCTTAACAAATAACTGAATAAATGTATGAAAATTAGAGCAATCATTCATCCAGCAGAAGAAGGTGGCTATTGGGCAGAAGTTCCCGCACTTCCTGGGTGCATCACCGAAGGAGACACCATCGAAGAAGTGATGATTAATTTAAAAGATGCTATTGAGGGTTGGCTCGAAGTTGCTAATAGTTGTGAAGCCATTGCTTCCACAGATAAAATTGTGGAGATTGCGGTATGAAATCTATTTCTGGCAAACAACTTTGCAAAATAGTAGAGCAGAAAGGTTGGGTTTTGAAAAGAATTACTGGCAGTCATCATATCTATGAAAACCCAGAATTAGAGCAAATTTTGTCAATTCCTGTTCACCGCAATCAAGATTTGAAAGTTGGAACCTTGAGAGCTTTAATGAAAATAGCCCAGCTATCTGAGGAAGATTTACTCTGATTGTCAATTCAAGTTTTCGCAGTAATTTGAGGGATATCGTCAAGCAGATGCTTGTCAAGAGTCATAGCTATCTTTCTCCCATATCCCAAATCACCAAAAGCGCGATACGGCTTCTCTAAAGAGCCAAAAGCGCGATACGGCTTCTCCAAAGAGCCAAAAGTGCGATCGCCCTTATTTTCCGAAAGTGCGATCGCCCTTTCCCATCCCTCTCCATATCCGACTCAACCATTTACACCTACAACACTCAACTCATCACACATTTCGGAATTATTTGTTTCATCAATTTTTGCTAACTGTTCACTATTCAAAAATTATTCAAATAAATCAAAAAAGCGCTTCAGTGCATCGGCTTCATCCTCAGAATAAAAAAGAATAATCCGACTCCAAGATTGAGTGTCTGCTTGGTTAAATCGATTCTCTATCCATTCTTGAAACTCCTCAAACTTTGTTTCTTGTTCTGTTATGGGAATACCAAGTTGACGGCGGGCAAAGGTATAACCGTCCCAAAAAACATGAAGATGACTAAGCGATCGCTTCCCCAAGTATAAAGACGATCTTTGCTTGATTTTCCCTAGCAAATCATAATTTTCCCTTGGCACTGCCAGTATAAATTTTTACCTTTTTTATCGCACTTATATTCCGCTCACATTACTAAGCAACTGCAAGTTCATATTGCAGAACTAAAATTTCATTTGCTTTCAAAATAGCCATAGCATATTCAATCCCTTGACTATCACAAAACTCCACTAAATACTGACATTCCTTTCCCGTATCATACACTTCGACAATAGTTCCCACAAGTCCTACTGGCAAACTAGAAACAGATTCGTATTCCGGTTCGACTAGAGTTAATCGCGTATTTGAAATCGGCTTGAGAATCGCCACAGAATCCAAAAGTCTAAAGTTTTTTATCATGGTTTAAGAAAATCGATCTTGATTATAACTTATGCTAAAACCCCGGCAGGCTAATTGTAGTTTAACATAACCTAATTTTTACTTTTCAAAAGTTAAGCTTATTTTACTATTTATGGCGATCGCCCTTTTTTTCCAAATAACCAAAAGGCCGATCGCTTTTCCCATGCTGAATCCCACAGCTCGATCGCCCTTATTTTCCGAAAGTGCGATCGCGCTATAATTTCACCATGGCAACAACTGTCAAATTCAACAGAGCGATCGGTATAATTAAAAAACCAACATCAAATACAGTCAATTAATGCCATGATTGCTAATTCGCCCCTCAAACTGCCTCACTTACCGAACAGCTTACCCAGCGAAGGTTCTGTCCGCATTGAATTAGTAAACGGACTCTTAATATTCAGCGCTTCTATTCAAACCCAGGAACGAATTCAAACTTTAACAGCTCAACAACAAGCATCAAATCTAACTTCCGAAGAACAAACAGAATTGGATGGATATCGAGAATTCATTAGCTATCTAAATTTGGTAAATGAAACCATGAAAAATACTTTTCTATATCCTTTGCGCGGTACAGTTATTGATTATGATGAAACGTTTGAACCTGGGGTTTCGTTGGAAGATTGGGAAGTGTTACAATGATTGTACTAGATACTCATATATGGATTTGGTGGGTTGACAATAACACACGACTGACTCAGAAATGAGGACTTGTCAAAGCTCGATCGCCCTTATTGTCCCAAATAACCAAAAGGGCGATCGTCCGTCAATACATTTTACTTCGTCCCACTATACTCCGAAGCAACAATCATCGATCCAATACCCGAATCGCTGAAAATCTCTTGCAGCAAAGCGTGTTCGAGACGACCATCAATAATATGAGCAGCCTTCACACCTTGAGCTAAACTCCGCACACAACAAGTAACCTTTGGAATCATCCCCCCAGAAACAACCCCAGACTCAATTAACTGTCGAGCTTCTTGAATATCTAACTTCACAATCAGACTTTCTGGGTTGTGATAATCCTCCAAAATGCCAGCAGTATCAGTCATCAAAATCAATTTTTCAGCACCCAAACCAGCCGCAATTTCTCCAGCCACGGTGTCGGCATTAATATTGTAAGATTGACCATTTTCATCCGCCGCCACACTCGACACCACCGGAATATATCCGCTGTTCACCAAAGACTCCAAAATCTGGATTTTCACGCCACTGACTTCACCCACAAACCCAATCCCCTCCCGGCCATCAGGACGAGCTTGAATCAAATTACCATCCTTGCCGCACAAACCCACAGCCTTACCGCCAGCTTGGTTAATTAAGGAAACAATTTCCTTATTTACCTTCCCTACCAAAACCATCTCGACAACTTCCATCGTCGCCGCATCTGTCACCCTCAAACCATTCTTAAATTGGGGCTCAATTCCTAATTTTTCCAGCCAAGTATTAATTTCCGGCCCGCCACCGTGAACCACAACCGGACGCATCCCCACACAGGATAGCAATACAATATCCCGAACTACTTGATCTTTGAGATTGCTATCTTTCATTGCAGCGCCGCCATATTTTACCACAATCGTGCGGCCTGCAAAATGTTGAATGTAGGGCAGTGCTTCCGAAAGCACTTCTACTCGATTAGTTTCTGAATTCCTAACAAAATCGCTTTGTTTGAGCATGGGATAATTACAAATGACGAAAAACTTAAGTCTAAAGTTTAATGGTTAAAGCGGATATCAACAACCACAAAAAGCGCTTTTTGCATGGAATTGATTAAATTTATCGAATTTATCCATGAACAGACCGATCGCCCATCTGCCACAATAGCGAACTCAGCCTGACTAGCCATGCTATCACAGCAATTATCTATTAAAAAATTAATAGGTTTTTTTAATGATGTAACTTAAATTTTTGTATTATAACTTATGACTTTCTTGCTAAAGTAAAGAAATGTATGGCTACTCTTGATTTACTTAAGGTTTTATGTTAATTGCACCCGCTGCGGAATCGGAAAACGCTCAGTACAAGGTACATTCAGAGGCGGAATCGTCCGCCCAAATGACTGTATTTTGCGATTTAGACGGACCGATCGTCGATGTATCCGATCGCTACTACACCACATATAAACAGGGATTAGCAGACACTCAGGCGGTGTATCTGATCCGGGGCATCAACCTCAACCTGGAAATACTCAGCAAACAGCAGTTTTGGCAAATGAAGCAAAATCGGGTGCCGGATACTGAAATTGCCAAAAGTTCGGGTTTGAGTGGAGAAGAAATTGCAGTTTTTCTCGGATGCGTCAGTCGCATTGTCAATCAGCCGGACTTGTTGCACTTAGATCGTATCCAGCCGGGAGTGCAATGGGCGATCGCCCTGCTTCATTCTCGTGGTGTCAGACTGGTATTAGTCACTTTGCGGCCAAAACATCAAGCCGTTCAAATTTTACAGAATTACGGTTTAGCCAGACTGTTTACCAGTATTTGCGGAACTCAGATGGCCGATGCAGCTTATCACAACTATACCGCCTTAAAAACCGAATTATTGGCTGAAGTTGCCGAAGAATTTCAGTCATCTCTAGGTAGTGCTTGGATGATCGGAGATACCGAAGCAGATATCCTGGCAGGACAAGCATTGGGAATACCGACAATTGCCGTTACCTGTGGCATTCGCAGTCGTCATCAACTACAACAATACCAGCCCAGTTTTATCCTCAGCGACTTGATTATTGCCGTTCATCACTTATTAGGTTGCAGAGGACGGGTTTAAGCGCAACTGATATCTCAGGCTGCAACACTAAACCGGGTTTTTTGCGTCCAGGAATGTTGATAAAACCCCGATTTATTTAATAAATCGGGGTTTTGGAGATTTTATTTTTTTTAGCCGTTGTTCACGATTTTTCTAAATTCCTGGTCATTTCCCACAAACGATTCAGGGGAAAATAAAGCACGGGAGCCCAGAGACTGCTGAGAATAGCAGAACACAACGCAATTCGTTGATGATCCATCCAAATGTCCATTAAAGCCCGATCGCCCATGGCAAAAAATTGAATCCCCATCACCGTTTCCGCCAACAAAGCCATCCCAAACACAATTAAGGCGATCGGAATCGGATCTCTCTCCACAATATCCGCCGGAATCGACCAAGTTTTCAGCAAAACAACCGTGAGTACCGCTACAATCACCAAACTCACAGCGTGGCTGGGATGAGGAGCAGTCATCCCATCTTGCAAAAATCCCAAAACCAGCCCCATACAGGCAGCGCCCCAAATTGTGCGTTTCCGCTTAATACTCCAAGCTACCACCCACATTAACAGCCAGTTTGGACTAATACCCAAAAGTTCCATTCCCGGCATACGGGTGGGCAAAATTAGCAAACACAGAAGCACAGAAGTAAAAGTGACGGTGAAGTTAAGAAATTGACGCGATCGCGAAGACATCCGACGTAAAGACTTCATTTTTTCTCAACTCCCCCTTGCGGTGTAGAAGTTGGAGATTCCGAAGCATTTGGGTCTGGTTTCTCTGTTTCCTTAGAATGAGGATACACCACCGCCCACTCCAGAGAATTTATCGGTGCAGAAAACTCAATCGTAGCTTCAGGAGCCGGAGTTTTATTCATATCCACCGAAACCACTTTTCCCACCGGCAAACTAGCAGGAAACAACTGACTAAAAGAAGAAGTTGAAACCACATCCCCAGGTTTAACATTAGGAACAT